>JBOHXO010000656.1:0-9589 GCA_050737475.1 Chthoniobacterales bacterium | reverse complement strand
CCACATGCTCTGGGTGCTGCATTTGTGCTCCGAGGCGAAGATTCTCGTGGAGAATTACGAGGACGATCCGGTCGGTGAAATGGCGGCCATCGGCACGGAGGGGCAATTCACGAGTGTGACATTGCGTCCTTGCGTGACGGTTCGTGGCGGAGCGGACGCCGCGGCATTGGAGGCAATTCACAAGCGCGCGCACGACCTTTGTTTCATCGCGCGGTCCGTGAACTTCCCGGTGAGCTGCGAGCCGCGCATGGAAATCGCGCCATAATCGGATTCGCTCCCCGTGGGACGGCACGGCTGGCCTTCCAGCGTGCGCAAAATCAGGGAACATCCGCATGTCTGGCACGAACTCCGCGCTTGATCGCACGGCGTGCGGGCCTAGCGTAAAGATTCAACAACCAACACACATCATGGCCTACGAACTTCCCGCTCTTCCGTATCCGACCAACGCCCTCGAGCCGCACATCGACACGAAGACGATGGAAATCCACCACGGCAAGCACCACCAGGCTTACGTGACGAATTTGAACAAGGCGCTCGAGTCGGCTCCGGAGCTTGCATCCAAGCCCGTGGACGAGCTCATCGCCGATCTCGCTTCCGTGCCGGAAGCCATCCGCGGTCCCGTGCGCAACAACGGCGGCGGCCACAGCAACCACACATTTTTCTGGTCCATCATGAGCCCATCCGGCGGCGGCGAGCCGACCGGCAAACTCGCCGAGGCGATCAACGCGAAGTTCGGCAGCTTTGCGGATTTCAAGACGAAGTTCGAGGCCGCGGGCGTCGGGCGTTTCGGCAGCGGCTGGGCATGGCTCCTCGTGACCGGCGGCGGACTCGAAATCGGATCCACCCCGAATCAGGACACACCGATCATGGGCAAGGCTGTCGCAGGCGTCGAAGGCACCGCGATTCTCGGCGTGGATGTCTGGGAGCACGCGTATTACCTCAACTACCAGAACCGCCGTCCGGATTACCTCAAGGCATTCTGGAATGTCGTGGATTGGGCGAAAGTCGGCGAACTCTACGACGCCGCGGTCTAAGCGCCGCTGACAAAATTCGAAAGGGCGGGCACAGGCCCGCCCTTTTTTGTTTCACGGATTGCTTGGACAGAATTTACAGAATTTTGGGAATTTGAATGACGCGGATGCTGCTCTTCCTCAATTTTATTAATTCCGTTAATTCTGTCTGATTCATCCATGGCACAGCTCAATTCCAACTACCTCAAACTCAAGGCCGGCTACCTCTTCCCCGAGATCGGGCGCCGCGTGAAGGCGTTCTGCGACGCGAATCCCGAGGCTGCGAAGCGCCTGATTCGCTGTGGCATCGGCGACGTCACCGAGCCGCTTCCGCTCGCCGTGCGCGAGGCCATGCACAAGGCGGTGGACGAGATGAGCACGCGCGAGGGATTCCACGGCTACGGCCCGGAGCAGGGCTACGAGTTTTTGCGCCATGCGATCGCGGAGAACGATTATCGCGCGAAGGGGCTCGAGGTCGCGGACGACGAGGTGTTCGTCTCGGACGGCTCGAAATGCGACTGCGGCAACATCCTCGACATCTTCGGCCACGACAATCGCATCGCGGTGATGGATCCCGTTTATCCTGTTTACGTGGATACGAACGTCATGGCCGGCCACACGTCCGAGGCCGATGAAATGGGCCGCTACGGCGGGCTCGTCTATCTCGCCTGCACCGCGGAGAACGGCTTCGTGCCGGAGATTCCGTCCGAGCCCGTGGATATCATTTACCTCTGCTATCCGAATAATCCGACCGGCGCCGCTGTGTCGCGCGCGCAACTCGAGGCATGGGTTGCTTACGCGTTGCAGCACGACGCAGTGATTTTTTTCGACGCAGCCTACGAGGCCTACATTCAGGAAGCGGATGTGCCGCACTCGATCTACGAGATTCCCGGAGCGCGGAAATGCGCGATCGAGTTTCGGAGTTTTTCGAAGAGCGGCGGGTTCACCGGCACGCGATGCGCGTTCACGATCGTGCCGAAGGAACTGGAGTGCCGCACCGACACGGGCGGGAAAAAACCGCTGCATCCGCTCTGGAATCGCCGCTTCAGCACGAAGTTCAACGGCGTGAGCTATGTCACGCAGCGCGGCGCGGAGGCGCTTTATTCCAGCGAAGGCAGGTCGCAGGTCGCATCGCTCGTCGAGCTCTACATGGGCAATGCGGCGTTGCTGCGGAAGGCGGCGACGGATTGCGGCCTCGCGGTCTACGGCGGAAAAAACGCGCCCTACATCTGGGTCAAGGGCCCGGAAGGGCGCACGAGCTGGGAGCTTTTCGACACGATCCTCGCCGAGGCAAACGTGGTGATCACTCCCGGCAGCGGCTTCGGCCTTTGCGGGGAGGGATATTTCCGCATCTCGGCGTTCAACAGCCGCGCCAACGTCGAGGAGGTCGCACGCCGTCTGAAGGCGCTGAACTGGTAGCGGCTGTCTGGCTAGCCTGCCCCGAGCACCCGCCTGATCTTCACGACAGCCGGGCGGGAGACGACATCATTGCCCCCCGTCGCCCGCACAGTGATTTTGTTCAAGCCGGTCTTGAGTTTTGCCGTGAACTTCCAGCGCAAGGTCCCCTTGGCGATCTTGAATTTCCCGTGGCCGATTTTGTAGCGCACCACCTTGATGCCCGCCTTGCAAGCGGCAGTGCCTTTTATGATGCGGGTAGCCAGGGTGGTGGATACCGATTTCGCACCCTTGATCTTGACGGTGACCCGCAGGATCGGAGGGAAGCTGGCGGGCCGGATGACGACGCTGCGGACCTGCGTGGCGGCGGGAAGGGCGCCCACCAACGACGCGACGCCGGTGGCTCGGGTCACCATGTAGAAGTTGCCATCGGCCGCGCCGAGAAACGTGAGATCGTCCGAGATCGCGAGGCCGTCTGGCTGGCCGAATGATCCTGCGCCGCCCCAATTTGCGGCGCCCGCCTCGCTGATGAGCCCGCCGTTGGCGATATTCGCCGAGGTGCAGAGGTTGTGATTCTCGCCGACATTCACGATGTAGAATTGGCTGGAGATGCCGAAGGAATTCGTCGTGAAGGAGGCACTGCTGAATGCGGGGTTCAAGGAACCTGCGGTTCTGACATCGGGGGCGCTGACGACATCTGCGGTATTCGGATCGATGGTGTAGTTGAAATTCACGCCGACGAGCTGGAAGCGGTCCGTGCCGGGGTTGAACGCGAAGCCCCATGCGTTGTTGCCCACCGTGCTGGAGATGGTGGTCAGCGGCCCTCCGACTTGCGTGGCGGTGGCGGGAGTGGTGGAGGGGTTGATGACATAGAGGCGAAAGTTTCCGCCATTTGTGCCGATGGCCCAGAGCGTGCCCACGCCGGGATTCGCGGGCTTGAGAGTCTGTATGGTGATGCGCATGTCCAGCCCGACGAGCTCATAGCCGCCGAGGCCGTCGATCGTCTTGTCCGTCACCGTGCCGGGAGTGGCAGAATCGAAGATCAGCAGATGGTTCACGGCGGGCGCGGAGGTGATTGCGTAGCACTCGATCGCCTTGGCATCGGCGAGAAGGGAGGTCGCGGCGACCGTTGCAAGGATCGAAGAAAGGGGGGATTTCATGATGCCGAAACGTCACACGATATTCGGTATTGTCAAAAAAACGCCGACTTAGCAGTAAGCTCAACGGCGTTGCTGCGGCAGGCGGCGACGGATTGCGGCCTCGCGGTCTACGGCGGAAAAAACGCGCCGTATATTTGGGTGAAAGGTCCCGCCGGCCGCACGAGCTGGGAATTGTTCGATACGATTCTCAACGAGGCAAACGCGGTGATCACTCCCGGCAGCGGCTTCGGCCTTGCGGGTGAGGGCTACTTCCGCATCTCGGCTTTCAACAGCCGCGCGAACGTCGAGGAAGTCGCCCGTCGCTTCAAGGCGCTGAGCTGGTAGCGCCGGCCGGTCAGTTTTTTGCCGGGCGGAGACGTGACAGCCCGGAGGACGTCAGCCACGCGCCCGCGACCGCCAGTGCTGCGAGTCCCCAGAGCGCCGGACCAGCTCCGGTGAATTCCATTCCCAGCACGCCGGCTGTGAACGGAGCCCGCATCGCTCCGGCCAGAAAGGCGGTGGCTCCGAGGATGGCGACGTCCGTTGCGGGCAGCGGGCAGATTCCCGAGCAAAGGCCGGCGAGCGCGAATCCGAGCGCTGCGCCAGTCGCCAGCGAAGGAGTCAAGCGGCCGCCGGTCGCTCCGGCGCCGACGGTGAGAAGCGTGGCCAGCGGCTTTGCGAGGATGAGGAGGGCCGCGGTGACGAGCGGGATATTCTGGCCGAACACATTCTGCGCCATGGCGTGGCCATTGCCCAGCACGAGGGGCAGCGGGATGGCCAGTCCCGCGAGCAGGACGTAGCACAGCGGCATTTTCCACAGGATCGTCGCGCCACGGGGAGCCCCGGCAGCAGCGCGGTCCATCATCCACGCGAAGACCTGCCCCGCCGCGCCGGCGAGCGGACCGATCAGCAGCGCGGCGAGCAGCAGCCGTGCGTCGACGTTTTGCCAGTCCGTCACATACGTCGGCCGGTCCGGGACGTTGAGCCGGGCGACGAGCGTTGCGATCCACGAGACGGAGAGAGTGGAAAGGAGGATGTTCAACGAGGCCCGCAGCCCCATTCGCAGCGCGTGCATGCCGATGATCGTCTCGATCGCGAAGACCGTGCCGCCGAACGGGACGTTGTAAATGGCGGCGAGTCCCGCGCCCGCGCCGCAGGCGACGAGGAGGCGGCAGGAATCTTCGTCGAGGCCGAGAAACTCCGACGCCTTTACGGCGGACATGGCTCCGAGCTGGCGCGGCGCTCCCTCGCGGCCGATGGAGCCGCCGGCTGCCACGTTGACCACCTGCAGCGGCGGGTCAGCCGCCATCCAGCGGGTCGAGATGCGTTTGCCGGCGTAGATCTCCGACGGCGAGGGAATCCGCGGCCCGCGCAGGCGGAACAAATACCAGACGACGGCGACAAGGACTCCGGCCCCGGCCACCGCGGCGAAGCGGTGCAGCGGCGAAACCCGCGTGATTGCCTCCGCGAGGGTGCCGGTCGTGAAGCCGAAAACCAGATGTTCCACTCCGTAGAGAACGAACGTGAAGAACGCCCCGACGAGGCCGCTGAGGATGCCGACCAGTGCCAGCGCGGCAGCGTAGCGCGGCAGCCAAACCCTGGTGATACCTTTTGACGAGCGGCTATTTTTCACAGCGTCGTGGAAAATGCCGCGCGGCTGCTAGCAGGGCGGATGCGCGGCGATGTATGCGCGCACGGCATCCTGCCACGGGCGCGGCTGGATTTTCACCGTGTCGACGAAGCGCTTCGTGGAGAGCACGGTGTTCACGGGGCGCTCGGCGATGAACGCCTCCATGTCCTTCAGTGCGAGCGGCGCGACTTTCGTCGTTTTGACCGGCAGGCCCTGCTCGCTGGCGCATTGCAGCGCGTGCTCGGCGTAGTCGCGCCACGAGCACGAGCCGGAGTTGCTGAGGTGATAGACGCCGGCCGGGGCGTCGGCGGCGATGAGTGTCTCGAGCCAGTCGGCGAGGTCCTCGGTATAGCTCGGCGTGGACCATTTGTCGGCGATCGCGGCCACGTTTTCATCGGCCATCGCGCGGCTGAGCATCATGTCAATGAAGCTGGGTTTTTCCGGCCCGAAGATCCACGATACGCGCGCGACGATTGCCTTCGGCAGCGCGGCGAGCACGTCGAATTCACCGTCGGCTTTCGTGCGGCCGTAAATGCTGAGCGGGCTCGGCGGCGCATCCTCGTCGTAGGGCTCCTGCTGGCGGCCGTCGAAGACGTAGTCCGTGCTGATGTGAATGAGGCGCGCATTGCTTTTCGCGCAACGTTCGGCGATGCGGCGCGCGGCGACGGTATTCGCAAGGCGGGCTTCCTCGGGCTGGCGCTCGCAGCCATCCACATTCGTATTGGCCGCACAATTGACAACCCAGTCGAACGGCTCCTTGAGGCAGCGGTCAATCGTCTTGCGGTCGAGCAGATCGAACTGCGGCCGCGCGAAGCCGTGCACCTCGTGCGAGTTTTTCCATTTGCGAACCAATGCGGCGCCGAGGCGGCCGCGCGAACCAAGGACGGCGATTTTCATCGGCTGAGAAGCGGCTCCCACCACGCGTGGTTTTCGAGATACCACTGGATCGTTTCGCGAATGCCGTCGCGGCCGGCGTGGATGGGTTTCCAATCGAGTTCGTTCCGGATTTTCGCCGAGTCAATGGCGTAGCGGCGATCGTGGCCGAGGCGGTCGGTGACGTATTCGATGAGGCTGCGCGGCTTGCCAAGCGTTTCGAGAATGAGTTCGACGACGTCAATGTTTCGCAATTCGGAGTCCGCGCCCACGTTGTAAACCTCGCCGGGTTTTCCCTCGAGCATGACGGCGGTCACGGCGCGGCAATGGTCGTCCACGTGAATCCAGTCGCGCACGTTCATGCCGTCGCCGTAGACGGGGAGTTTTTTGTCGCGCAGGGCGTTTGTGACCATGAGCGGGATGAGTTTTTCGGGGAACTGATACGGGCCGTAGTTGTTCGAGCAGCGGGTGATGACGACTTCCTGGCCGTAGGTCTTGTGGGCGGCGAGGGCGAGGAGGTCCGCACCGGCCTTGCTGGCGGAGTAGGGCGAGCTGGGTTCAATCGGCGATGTCTCGGTGAAGCGGCCCGTGGCGCCGAGCGAGCCGTAGACTTCGTCGGTCGAGATTTGCACGAAGCGCTTGACGTTGTGCTTGCGCGCGAGCGTGAGCAGGGCGTCGGTGCCGGCGACGTTCGTGTGGATGAAATTTTCCGGCGAATCAATGCTGCGGTCCACGTGCGACTCGGCCGCGAAATTCACGATGGCGAAATATTTGTGCTGCGAGAGGATGGCGTCCATCGCGGCGCGGTCGGCGATGTCGGCTTTGTGGAATTCGTAGCGGCCGGCATATTTTTTGGCGACGCCGGCGAGGTTTTCGGGATTGCCCGCGTAGGTGAGGGCATCCACGTTGGTGACGAACTCAGGCTGATAATGCTCCAGCACGAAACGAATGAAATTGCTGCCGATAAACCCGCAGCCGCCGGTGACGAAAAGACGCATGGCCGGGTTTCTAGCAGAGAGATGAATGGCGCGGCAACCGTCTGGTATCAGTGCCAGCGTTGCGCGAATTGCTGCCGCTGGCCGGGACTCGTGCGATTGACAGAGGCCGACATCGTGGCGATCTCCGGTTTTCTGGGGCTGGGCGAATATGAATTCATCCAGCGATTCACCCGCCTGCGTCCGCAGCGCGACGGCCTTGCGCTGAATGACAAGCCGAACGGCGAATGCATTTTTCTCAATGGCATTGACTGCACGATCCAGGCGGTGAAGCCGCGCCAATGCAAAGGTTTCCCGAACGAATGGAATTTTCCCGGTTGGGAAAAATCGTGCGAGGCGATTCCGATCCCGCGCTGGATCGCTACCACAAAAGCTTCACGCCCGCCGCGGCGAAGGCGAACGCGATCGCCCACGGAATCGCGCCGAAAGAGAGCGCTGCAATGAGCCGCCATCTCGATGCGCCCAATGCGAGGCCAAGCAGCGCACCGACCTGCGGTCCGATCGTGACAGGTGCGAGCAGGCCCATCGCCGGGAGGCCATATTTCTTCCACGCCCGCAGAACGAGCGACGGCTTTTCCGGATTTGTCTGGATTTTGAACTTCCGCATCAGCCACTCGCGCAACGGCGTGCCCGCGAATACCACCACCGCGCCGCCGGCGGTGTAGCCGAGCCACGCGGAGAGGGCCGCGAGCCAGAGCGGCAGGCCGAGCTTTGCGCCGACGGGAATGGCCGAAATGAAATAGACAAACCCCAGGCCAAAGACCGCCGCCAGATTGGTGAGGAAGAGCATTCGGACAGGATTAACAGGATTTTGAGGATTTGTTTCATTTCAATCCGGTAAATCCTGTAAATCCTGTCTGTTCCCATGCCTGTGTCCCGAGCCCTCCCATTCGTTGCGTTGCTGGTGCTGTCAATGGGATGCCAGAAAGCGAAGCCGCCTGCGCCGCCGCCGCTGCCGGTCACATTTGCCGTCGCGACCACCGCGGACGTGCCGCTTTACCTCGAGACGTTTGGAAACTGCGTGACGATTGCGTCGGTGGATATCGTGCCGCAGGTCACCGACATTCTTGCGGAAACGAAATTTGACGAGGGCGCCGACATTAAAAAAGGCGACGTGATTTTCCAGATTGATCCACGCCCCTACCAGGCTGCGTTGCTGCAGGCGCAGGGCAATCTCGAAACCGCGAAGGCCGACCTGCTCAACGCGCAGCAGAATCTCGCCCGCGCGAAGCATCTCTACGAAACCAAGGTCACCGACATTCAGGATTTCCAGAACGCGCAGGCCGCCGAGCAGGGCGCCGAGGGAAATGTCACCGCCGATGAGGCCGCCGTGCAGACCGCGCAAATCAATCTCGGCTATTGCACGATCACGTCGCCGATCAATGGCCGCACGGGTCCCTATCTCATCAACACCGGCAACCTCGTCACTGCGAATCAATCGAAGCTCGTGAATATCCAGACGATCAGCCCGATCTATGTGGACTACACGATTTCGGAATCTGAACTGCCAAGCGTGCGCGAATGGCTTGCGAAGGGCGCGCTGCCCGTCGAGATCACGATTCCCGGCTCGCCTGATTATGTCGGCCACGGCGAGCTGCACTTCGTTGACAACCAGATCGCCAGCGACACGGGCACGCTCGAAATGCGCGCGACGCTGCCAAACGAGGACCAGAGGCTGCTTCCCGGCCGGTTCGTAAACGTGCGCCTCATCTTCACCACGCTCAAGAATGCTGTCGTCGTGCCTTACGTTGCCGTGCTCGTCGGGCAGGTGGGCGACTATGTTTTCGTGCTGCAACCCGACAACACCGTCGCCATCCGGCCCGTGAAAAAGGGCCAGCGCGAGGGCGACATGGTGGTCGTCGAGAGCGGACTCGCCGCCGGTGAAAAAGTGATCACCTCCGGCCAGATCGCGCTCACGCAGGGTGAAAAAGTCTCGCCGTCCCAGCAGCCCCATGCAGCGGGAGCCGCTGTGCCGACGATCACGACGAAATGAATCTCTCCGAGCCATTCGTCCGGCGCCCGGTCATGACGACGCTGGCCGCGCTCTCCGCGCTGGCGTTTGGCATCACCGCCTTCCTCACGCTGCCGACGAGCGACCTGCCGAACGCCGCCTATCCGGTCATCACCGTCACGACGAACTATCCCGGCGCGAGTCCGGAGATCATGGCGGACAACGTCTCCACGCCGCTCGAGCTGCAGATGATGCAGATTCAGGGCCTCACGCTCGTCACGTCCCAAAACATGACCGGCACGTCCACCGTCGTGCTGCAGTTCGCGTTGAACAAGCCGATGGAATCGGCTGCGACGGACGTGCAGGCCGCCATCCAGCGCGCGGCGGGAAACCTGCCGGCCGCCCTGCCTGCGCCGCCGTCGTTCCAGCTCACGAACCCGAACGACCAGCCGATTATTTACATCGGCGTCACGAGCGAGACGCTGCCGATCGGTGAGGTTTACGATTACGCGAACAACATCATCGCGCAACGCATGTCCATGATCAGCGGTGTTTCGCAGGCGCAGATTTTTGGCTCGCCGCGCGCCGTGCGAATC
>JBOHXO010000655.1:0-4917 GCA_050737475.1 Chthoniobacterales bacterium | reverse complement strand
TCTCCCCGGCGTGCCCGATTCCCACGGCTGCATCCGCATGCCCGAGCAGATGGCGAAGATTTATTTCGCGAATGTGCAGAGGGGAACGCCGGTCACCGTCGTCGTCCAATGAACTTCCTGCGGTTCGGCGCATTGGCCGCGCTTGCGGTGATGATGGCGGGCTGCGCCACGGGCCCCGGAACCTCCACACAGCATCGCACGGCGACGCGCGGCTACAGCGAGGCGACGATGTTCCTCGGGTCGAACGGCCAGGTGGTGACGGTGCAATCCACGCGCGCGAAGGCCCGCGCCCAGGAAGCCGCGGCCTACTGGCATGGCGACGGCGTGAGCGGCGCGCCGGCGATCACGATCGATATCGAGGCGCAGAAGGCGTATTTTTACAAGGGCGGCAAGCTCGTGGGCGAGACGCCGATCTGCACCGGCAACGCACAGAATCCCACGCCGCGCGGAAATTTTTCGGTGATCCAGAAGGACATTGACCACCGCTCGAATCTCTACGGCGCATTCGTGGACGACTCGGACGTGATCGTCGTGGAAAACGTGGATGTGAACCGCGACAGGCCTCCCGCGGGATTGAAATTCAAAGGCGCGCGGATGCCGTATTACCTGCGCTTCAGCGGCGGTTCGGGATTGCACGCGGGCTATCTGCCGGGTTTTCCCGATTCGCATGGCTGCGTGCGGCTGCCCGACAACATGGCGCGTCTTTTTTACGAGAACGCGCCGTATGGCACGCCGGTGCGGGTGCATTGAGTTTGTTGATCAGCTCAGCTCGAGCAGCGTGATTTCCGGGCTGCAGTTCGCGCGGCAGTGAATGCCCACCGTGCCGATGCCGCGGTTCACGTAGAGGTGTCGCCCGCCTCGCGAATAAAGTCCGGCCTGGTATTTTTTCCCCCACGTGGGCAGTTGAATCGCGCCGTAGAATGGGGCGCGGACCTGGCCGCCGTGCGTGTGGCCGGAGACCTGCAGCCGGATGCGCGGATCGGAGAGAATGTCCCATGCGTCCGGCTCGTGGACGATGCTGATGAAGCGGGTGTCCGCCGGCTCGCGTGCAAAAATTTTCGCATCCGGTTTGCCTGCCCAGAAACTGTCGAGCCCGGCGAGCGCCCAGCCGGGATTGAGCGGCAGCGGCGTGACGGCATTGCGCAGCAGGCGGATGCCATTCGCCTCGAACACGGAGCGTATTTTGCGGGTGCCTTCATCGTGCCGGCTCCGACGGTCGGTCCATTGGTCGTGGTTCCCGAGCGAGGCGAACGTCCCGAACGTGGATTTCACGCCGCCCGCGATGCGACCGAATTCCTTGAAGCGCTTCGTCGAGCGCGTGACGTAGTCGCCGGCGAGGAACACGATGTCGGGCGAGCAATCGGTGACGGTCTCGAAGACGCCGCGGAGGTATCCCGTCTCGTAGAGCGGATCGAAGTGGATGTCGGCCAGCAGCGCGGCGCGCAGCGGGGTGGTGAGGCCGAGTTTGAGCGGCACCTGGACGACCTGCACGCCGTGGCGTTCGAACTCCCCGGCATAGGCGACCGAGCCGCAGCCGAGGAAAGCGGTGGCTGCAAGGCCGCGTTTGATGAAGGTCCTGCGGTTCATTTTTCCGCGGGCACCATCCGCGTGAGTCACGCGGAATCAAATGAGGAGCGTGTGAAATCCCGGTGAAGAGTCCGAGCCTCAGGCGAGGAAGTCCACGTGGCCGGTCGCGAGGCGGTAGATGCCGCCGACGATTTTCACTTTTCCCTGCTCGACGAACTTGGAAATGACCGGACCGGAGACTTTCAATTTCTCGACGTTGAGGCGGACATTTTCGCGAATGGCGTTTTCGAGGAGGTCGCCATTCTGGGTGTTGGCAATTTTCACGGCGGGCTTGATGTGCGCGACGAGGCCGGGCAGGTGGCCGGGGAGTTTTTCGCCATCGTTGACGACCTTGATCGCGGCATCCACAGCGCCGCATTTGTCGTGGCCGAGCACGACGAGGAGCGGGGTGCCGAGGACGGCGGTCGTGTATTCCAGGCTTGCGAGGCCTTCGTCGGAAACGAAATTTCCGGCGACGCGCACGACGAAGACATCGCCACGCGCGGTGTCGAACGCGAACTCCGGACCGATGCGCGAGTCGGCGCAACTGAGGATGCCCGCGTAGGGGTTCTGTCCGCCGGCCAGGGCTTCGCGCTCGGTGGCGAAGTCGTGGCGTTTCATCGTGCCTTTCACATAGCGCTGGTTGCCCTTGATGAGGCGTTCCAGCGCCTTGTCGGCCGGGATGTCGTTTCGCGGCTTGGGCGGCGGGCCTTTCGGCGCGGCGCGCAGCATGGGGATGAATGCCGCAGTCGCAATGCCGGCGCCGAGCAGTCCGAGGAAGTCGCGACGGGCGATGGAAGATTTGGGAAGGCGCTCGTCGAGCGCGTGATCAGCCGAGGGATTTCCGCAAACTTGGCACATGGGCAGGGAGAGTTTCCGTCCAGATTAGACGGTGATGCGGAGTAAACAAGCTCTTGGATTGCACACGGCGGAAGAATCGGTCATTCTCGCGCGATGGGTTCCCCTGCCCGGAATGGAATTCGCGATGCGCGAATGCCGATTGCTGCCACCATTTTGGCGGTGGCGCTTTTGTTTGTTGCCGGCTGCGGCCCGAAGGGTGACGTGGCGCAGTCCGCACCCGCGCAACCTGCCCCGCCCGCACAGCAGCAGCAGGCATTCGCCAATTCCTACGGCATGCTGGATCAGGGGCTGGCGATCGAGGATTCCACGGCTCGCAAGAATGCGGTTGCCACGCTTTTTGCACGCGCGATCACGGGTAATTTGAAAGGTCTTGATGAGGAACTGGCCCGCTGGCCGAGGGACGATGACCGCTGGAATCGCGCGCTTCCCGGGATGCTGCTGGTGCTGCCGTCGTTGAACGACCAGGTCGGCAAGGATCCCGCGCTGGTGCATCTCGTCACCCTCGTATGCGGCGCCGACGCCAAACGAAATCCCGACGATGCCGCGGCATGGGCGGGGATGCACTTCACCGGCGCGGCGCGCGACGTGGCGTATGCGGTGATTGCCGAGGAACTCGCGCTGGAGTCGCCGGCGCAGGCGACGTTGCTGACGAATGAAATCCGGGACGAGGTGCTGCGCCTCGACGCGGTCCATGGGATTGCCTCCTCGCTCGGCGCGGTCAAGCCCGCGGAGGCATTTGCGTGGGTGGCGACGTTGCCGGCCGAAAGCCGCGAGGATGCCGAGAAAGCGGTTTACGAAGGATGGGCGCGGCGGAATCCGCGCGATGCCGCGGCGTATGCGTTGCGCGAAAAGAATCGCCGGGCCGTGGGCATTATCTTCGAGCAATGGACGGCGACCGCGCCGGGCGATGCCGCGCTGGCATCGAAGGCCCTGGCCGATCCCGCGGTGCGCGCCAATGCAACGGGGGCCGTGCTCGATGTCGTGGAGCAGATCACGCCGGTGGGAATGACAGCCGTGGACTGGACGCGCGGGCTGCCGGCGGGCGCAGGACACGACGCGGTGTGCGAGCTGCTCGCGGTGGATCTTGCCGACCAGAATCCCGGCGAGGCGTGGAAAATCTCAGCGGCGATCGCCGAGGCAAAGACGCGCGGCGATGCGCGGCGTGCGCTGGTCTCGGCGGTTGCGGCCGATGAGGTCGCCCTCGTGCGCAAGCTCATTGACGAGGATCACAGCCTGCCCGCCGACGAAGCCGCATCGCTGCGCGGTTTGATTGCCGCACGATCGCAGGCTGCTTCCGGGTCGCGCTGACTTTTACGATTTCGGAGAAGACTCCGTAGGCATGTTTTTGCCGGCCTCGAGCTTCCGCGCCTATTTTTTTCCGGTGAAATCGAACCGTCCGTTTCCCGAACCGACAACAGTGGAGACATCCCCGGACGACTTCACTTTCAACACGTCACCGTTGATCTGCAGCGTGGCGGTCCCGGTCGCGTTGCCGATCGGGGAGGTCGCGTTCAGCTTCACGGTGATCTTTTTTCCGTTGGCGGAAAGTTTCCATGTGCCGCTTGCCTCGTAGTCAATGCCGGGAACGATGGCATCGGTGGTGGCGGTGCCGTCCTTGTTCAACTTGATCGTGCCGTTGTAGTCGCGTCCCGTGTCCGGATCCTTGCCGGAGATCGTGATCGTGGCGGCCTGGTTTTTCTGCGTTGGCTTGATTTTCACCTTCGCGTCGCCGGTGGCGTTTCCGGAATAACCGTCGAATGTGCCGGAGGCTGTAAAGGTGCCCTCGTAGGCGCCTTTGAATTTCGCGAGGCTGGCGGCGTGGGACGAGGCGACCGCGAAGGCTGCGAGCGCGACAACGAGGAGGCGGGCAGGGAGAAATTTCATCCGTCAATATATCGCAAAAAAAACGCTGTCCGCGCGTGGATTTTTTTGGAGGTGCGGCGGCCTTGAAGGTGATTTTCCCGCGCGGAGGTCCGTGCCGGTCGCGAGGAAGCCATCGAGGCAGGCGGCTTATTTTCGCGTGACAACGACCTTCGTCACCGCGGAGGTCTGGCCGGTCGAACTGACCGCACGGACGAGGATCGTGTTTTTGCCCGGCGCGAGTTCCGCCCTGAATCTCCATGCCGTCGTGCCCTTGGCGGATTTGTAGGCGGTCTTGCCGACCTTGACCTCGACCTTTGCGGCATTCGTTGCCGTGCCCTTGAGCGCGAGGGTTGCTTTGGCGGTGGTGATTTTCTTTTTGCCGGTGACGCTGACCGTCGGCTTGACCACGGCCTCGGTGATGCGCCAGCGCTGGATGCGTTTGTTTCCAGCATCGGCGACGTAAACGATCCCGCCCGAGCCGACGGAGACCGCCAGCGGACCGCTCATCTGGCCCGGGCCGCTGCCATTGGTTCCGAACGCCAGCTCGAACGTGCCATTTGCGGTGAAGCGCTGAATGCGGGAGCCGAGTTGATCGGCGATGTAAACGTGGCCGGAAGAGTCCACGTC
>JBOHXO010000654.1:0-3070 GCA_050737475.1 Chthoniobacterales bacterium | reverse complement strand
GGCTGTCCTCCACCATGTCCGCGATGTTGACGACTTCCTTGACGCCGGAAACCCGCGCGTAGTTTTGCTGCATCGCCACGATGTCCTTGATGTGCTCGATGTTCACGTGGAGCGAATCCAGTTCCTTGACGGTGGACTCCTGGCTGGCCACGAAATATTCCGAGAGCTGGGCCAGATAGGCCGGCAGTTGTTTGCCCTTGGGGTCTTTGGTGAGGAAGTCCGCCAGATCGTGCTCGTGCTCGTGCAGCAGATCCACGACGCGGGCGAGGCTCGACGCCCGGGACTTCCTGACATTCTCGGCGACCATCCCGGCGGAGACGTTGACGCTGTTGAGCACGTTGCCCACGTTGTGAAGCACGTTCGTTGCGATCTCTGCCATGCCGGCCATCCGGGACGCATTGATCAATTGCTCCTCGGCCCGCATGCGTTCCGCGTTCTCGCTTCTCAGCTCCTCGGTCCGCTCCGCGACCTGGCGCTCGATATCGGCGTTGACCGCCTCCAGCCGGGCCTGGCGTTCGGACACGCCCAGCAGGGTTCGCAAGCTTTGACGAATGGCCAGCAACAGAAAAATGTCTTCGAACAACACCCATCCCGCATGTTCCAGCCAGCGCCAATTGCTCGCCGTCAGCACGCCAAAAACCGATTGCGGCCAGAACACGCCGCGCACGAAATGGTCCGCAGCGACCACGATCGTCGCGGTCAGGAGCACGCGCCAGTCCCGGTAAAAAGCCAGAAACGCCAGCGAACCGAACACATGGAAATGCGTCTCGATGCGGCCCCCCGTCAGATGAATCAGCAGTGCGGAAGTCAGCATCTGTCCTATCGCGATGACGTGGCGGGTCAGCACCGCCCCGGGCTGTCTCCACGCCAGGAAGATCGGAAACCCCGCGATAATGCCGCCCAGAAAAAGCGCGGCCCACACGTGGATGTGGGTATGGCTGAACTGCCCTTCCCAGGCCCTTGGCGAAATCCAGAGAGCGGCTCCGATTCCTGCCAGCCATTGAATGACCATGAGCCACGCAAACATCCGGTCCGTGCGCCGGTAGTTGAGCTCTTCCTGGGCACGGAAGAGCTCCGCAGTCCGCTGCGTCGTCGGATATTCAGGACTCAGACCGGAAATTACGGCGTCCATGGAAGCTGCATGGCAACGTCTTTTATTGTCGGATTCAACAGCGAACATCCAAAGGTCGGGGTGGTGTGTCCGGATGGCCCCCCATGCTTGAGAACCTCGACGATGGCGCTACGGCCCTCATTGTCCCCCGAATGGCCTCGCGACTCCGTAATCCCGCCGCTGAAAAGCAGCCTGCCCCCGGCATCATACAGGACGACGTGCCCCGACGTGGTCGCCTCGAAATCGGCGGCCTCGCGGCCATCCTCGTCCGCCAGCACCGTCACTCCCGGAATGGCTGCGGCGCTCCGCCACAGATCCGTATGTGTCCAGTCCGCGCCCGACCCTTTCGGTTGGAAAAAGGCCACATAGGCGTTCACCTTGCCCTGGCATTGGGCCATCAGGACTGCCAGTTCGCCGATGCTCGCGCGCGTGCAAGGACATTGGGGATGAGCAAACATGATGAGCGTGGGAAGATTCGCAGAATGCGGAATCCTGCTGGAGGCGGCCCAACTCTTCGGTATGCCGCCCTCGGCCTCGCCGGGTGTGTAATCATAAACCAGCAATATTCCCGTGCCGCAGCCGACAGCAGCCAGCCAGAGCAAGGCCAGAAATAGCGGCTGTAGTTTTTTCATGGAAATCGCATCGTTCCGGACAATTCCCAGTCCGTCGGGAATCATGTCGGGCCTGTGTGGCGCTCAGGGTAACCTGCAACCATGCAAAATTCAATCCCGGTCAATTGATGCGGCTTTGGGCTGAATCGACATTCAGGAGGCACCCCCTGTAGCCACGCCGCTGTGCGGCGCGAATCCGCATCACGCGGATGCCGCGAGCACCTTCGGAAACGCCATCCGGAAAACCGGAGTAAAATCCTGCGGACGCCGCGCGAGCCAGTCGCACACTTGATCCACACGCAGAAATAATCCGCCCTCGACTTCCTGCGCCGCGAAGCGAAACGGCCCTTCGTGTTCCGCGCGGTAGATTTGCAAAAATTCCCAGCCGGTCTCCGGTCCGCAGCCGAGTTTGCAGATGGGCGTAAGCGCGCCAACCTCGGCGCCGATTTCCTCCATCAATTCGCGCCGCGCGGCCTCTTCGTAGGTTTCGCCCGCATCCACGTGTCCCGCTGTCGAGCTGTCCCATTTCGCGGGGCTGCGGTCCTTCCAGATCGAGCGCTTTTGCAGGAATACTTCGCCGGCGGCGTTGAAAATCTGCACGTGAATCGCGCGGTGTCGTTCGTTGCGGGCGTGGACTTCGTCGCGCGGCGACGCCCCGATCACGGCGTCGTTCTCATCCACAACCGGAAACATTTCCCCGCCATGCTGCGCGAACGACGCGTCCACGGATTGCGCGAGCTGCGTCCATTGCGCGAGGTCGAGCTCCTCGGCGCGGACGGTTTCCGCGAGGCCAATCGCGCGAAGGTTTTCGCGCCAGTCGTGTCCGGGCGCGATGCGTTCCAGATTTTTACGAAGTTGCTTGCGGCGTTCCGAAAATCCACCGCGCACGAGTTTTTGAAAAAGCGCGTCGTCGCAGGGTGGAGTTGTGCCGCGTGCGTGCGGCTCGAGCGAGACGACTGCGGACTGCACTTTCGGTTCGGGATAGAACACACTCGCCGGCAGCGTGCGCAGATATTGCGATTTCCACCGTCGCCCGAGACAGACCGTCATGGCGCCGTAGTCCTTCGTGCGAGGTTTTGCGTTGAGGCGTTCGGCGAGTTCGCGCTGGAGCGTGAAGACGAGTTTTGCCGGCGAGAGAAGCGGATCGGCGAAGCGGTCAATGATCGGCGTCGAGACGTAATAGGGGAGGTTGCCCACGATTTTCAGCGCGCCGCGCCCGAGCAATCGCCGCGTGTCGAACTCGAGCGCATCGCCGTGAACGACCTCCACATTTGGCCCCTCGAAACGCTTGCGCAAATGCTCGATGAGCCGGTCGTCCTTTTCGATCAACGTGAGCGGCGCGCCGCCC
>JBOHXO010000653.1:0-11292 GCA_050737475.1 Chthoniobacterales bacterium | reverse complement strand
GGTCCATGTCGCCGTTCGTGGCGAAGAGCGTGAGCGTGCGCTTGCGCTGCGACCATGTGCCGGTGCCGGGATGCGCGTTGTTCGTGCCGGCGATGCCGATTCCGAGATCGGTGACGGATAGCGTCTTGTTTTTCGACAGCGTGAAGTCCGCGGGCAGGACGACGGTGTCCGAGCCGTTGAAGACCATGGCCGTGTAGGCGATGGTGGCGGACTTGCCATTTTTCGGCACACGAATGATCACGGTCGCGGTGCCGCTCTGCGTGTCGGTCGGGGTCACGAGGGTGACGGTGCCGGTGTATTTGCCCACGAAGGCGAGGAGGTTCAGATGCTTGTTCTTCGCGAATGCGGATGGGCAGAGGAGCAGGCCGGTGGCCATGGCCAGGACGAGGAGCTTTGTCATCGAAGTTTTCATAGGGAGGTTAGTCTGTCTCGGAATCGTCACTCGCGTGCGGAGTGGATGCCTCCGGACGTGTGAAAAAAACCCGTTCTGCGCGAAGGCGGGGACGTGAAGCGGCTTGCGGCCAGGCGGGAAATCGAGGCTGATACGGCGTGATCTTTTTCCACCGGCAGATTCGGGAGATTCGCGAGAAGTATGGGCACCATGTGCTGCAGGTGGTGCGCGTGTTTTTTCCGATTTTTGCGATTGCTTCGTTTTTGATCTACATGCCCCGGGTGATGGAGGCGTGGCGGTCCCGGGATTATGTCGAAGTGCAGGGGCAGATCATGCGGATCGAGATCGGGAAGTTTTCCTCAAAGGGCACGACGACCTTCACTCTTCACATGGCCTACGATTATGCGGCCGGGGATCAACGTTACCATTCCGAGCGGTTCGATTCGTTTGGAAATCTGGTCGTGCGGTTTCCGGATCGCGAGGCCGAGAGCGGAGCGCAGCGGCTGGTGCAGAAATATCACGAGGGTGCGCTGGTGCCGGTTTGGGTGGATCCAAAGGACCCGTCGCGTGCGGTGCTCGAGAAAGGAATCGAACCATTGAAGGGCCACATGGACGATCTCGTGATGGTGCCTGTGGCGTTCGTGGTGTCCGTCGTGCTGTGGTGCATTCCGTTGCGGATTCCGCGGCGCGAAGATGCGCTGACGCAGGAGTGAGCTTCGAAAGGATGAGCGTGTTTGGTTCCAGGCTTTCCAATTTGCGGGAGAAGCGGAATTCTTTGGCGTGCGCGTTTTGAAATGCTCCGCGGTGCGAGCGGGTTGTGCGGTGGTCTTCGCCGCATGGGCGTGCGTAAGCGTGCGGGCTGCGGAGACGGCGATTCTGCCGGTGCAAATTTCTCCTGCGGTCGTGCCGCCGGATGGACACCTCGAGCTGACCTATCGCTGGGATGCGCGGCCGATGGGCGGGAACTACACGGTTTTCGTGCACGTCAAAAATGCGAAGGGTGCGACGGTGATGCAGGACGATCACGAGCCGCGATTTCCGTTGCGGACTTCGAATTGGTCGGGCGCGGTGAGCTACATGCGGCGTGTCGCGCTGCCGGCGGGGTTGCCGGATGGGAAGTATCGCGTGTTCGCGGGCATCTATGACAGGGCCGGGCAGAAGCCGCTGGCGGCCGGGCCGGGAGTGCGCGCCGAGGGCACGGTTTACGAGATCGGGTCGTTCGTGGTGGATGCGAAAGCGCCGCGTCCGCCGCTGGATTCCGACGGACCGCGCACGCTCGATTTGCACGGATACCGGATGACGTTTCACGACGAGTTCGATGGTCCGCTGGATGTTTCCGCGGACGGGCCGGGGACGAAGTGGACGGCGCATACGCCCTATCACGGCGACTTCGGCGACGCGCGGTTTGCGAACCCGGGTGCGGATTCGCCATTCGTGGTGAAGGACGGAATTCTCGCGATCACGGCGCGCAAGATGGATGGCAAATGGCGCTCGGGATTGCTGTGCTCGGTGGATCCGAAGGGCGCGGGATTCGCGCAGCAGTATGGATATTTCGAAATGCGTGCGAAGTTTCCGCGGGGGCCGGGGACGTGGCCGGCATTCTGGCTCAACGGGCTGAAGAACCTCACGGACAAAGGCGCGATGAGCTTCGAGGTGGACATCGTGGAGCAATACGGTCATCGGCCGGGCGGGTATCACGGCGGGATGATCTGGTGGCGGCCGGACCACACGCACGATGGCGTGGGTGATCAATTCTTCGTCGCGGACACAATGGCGGGGTTTCACAACTACGGATTCCTTTGGGACGAGAAAACGATGCGATGGTTCTTCGACGGCGTGGAGGTGTGGCGTCAGCCGACGCCGCCGGAAGCGAAGACGCCGCTCTACGTGCTCGTGAATCTCGCGCTCGGCGGCGGATGGCCGATTGATCGCACGCCGAATCCCTCGGTGATGCTCGTGGATTACGTGCGGGTGTTTGCGAAGAAGCAGGGCGATGTGCGGCGTTAGAACAATCGCATTTCCGTGATGGCGATGTGGCCGCGGAAGCAGGTGTCGAGGTCGGCGCCGGGTGTGCGCGGGCGTTCGAAATAGACGCCGTCGTGAAAATGCGCGCCGTCCTCGTGATGGTAGCTCAGCGGCAGGGGATTCGAGTCGAGCGGGCAGAAGACGATCTCCGGCTCCGGCATATCGGCGGAGAGCCACGGGAAATTTACGTTGAAGAATCGGCCGGGTTCCGGTTCGCGGGGGAGCAACTCCGCGAGCACGCGGGAGGTCCAGAGTGTGGCGCGCGCCCAGTCGGGAGGGGAGGCCCCGGCCTTGTGGTATTGCGAGAACGCGATGCCCGGCCAGCCATGGAGCGCAGCTTCGCGGACGGCGGCGACCGTGCCGGAATAGTAAACGTCGGCGCCGAGATTCGCGCCGTGGTTGATGCCGCTGAGAATCCAGTTCGCGTCCGGCGCGACATGGAGCAGGCCGAGCCGGGCGCAATCCGCCGGCGTGCCATGCACTGCGAAGCGACCCGCCGCGCGCTCCTCGAGGCGCACGCCGCCCTCCCACGTCACGGCGTGGCTCATGCCCGATTGCGGGCCGGCGGGAGCGGCAACGACGCATTCGCCGAATTCCATCGCGGCCTCGAGCAGGGCGGCGAGCCCGCGGGCATTGATGCCATCGTCATTGCTTAGCAGAAACTTCATCGAGGAAGATTAACCGCGAAGGACCGGGAGTGCACGGAGGTTGAAGGGATTTGACGGCGGATGGTGCGGGGCGGAAATTTGCTGATGAAAACGTATCCGGTGACGTTGCTGCAGGTGGGGATTTTGAGCGGGACGCGCGCGATCGCGGCGGCTGGCCTGGCTCTGGCGATTTCGTCGCGGATTCCGCGCGAGAAACGCGGCCCGATCGGGTGGAGCCTGCTCGGCGCGGGCTCGGTGTTTTATCTCATGCTCGTCGCCGATCTGGTGCTGCGGAATCGCGAGTCGAAGCCGTAGAAAACTCGCGCGCTGCAGGAGAGCTCGGCAGACCTATTCGAATGGACATTTACGCGCCGAGTTGATTGTTTGGGCACTATGAGAACACTGATTGCCCTCTGCGCCTTGCTCACAATCAGTTTCAACGCCGCGGCCTCGCTGACTGTGGATGGCACGAGGGACGCGGGCTACGGGCCGGCGCTCTCCGTGCAAACGGTGGAAACGGGATTCGGCGACAATTTCAGCGAGTGGGACGCGGGCTATGCGAAGATTGAGTCCGGCGTGCTCTACCTCATGCTCACGGGCAACATGGAGGCGAATTTCAACAAGCTGAACATCTTCATTGATTCAAAGGCTGGCGGTCAGTCTGTCTTCGATAGCTCGGGAAACGACAACTCTCAGGCCATGGATGGGTTGGTTTTCGATGTGGGATTCCTGGCGGACTATCATCTTGATATCCGTCGCGGCACCGACAGCGGCAATCAGACATTTTGTCTCGATTTTGCGGATCTTGGCGCGCAGACCGCCTCCCAATATCTGGACATCATGTCCGGGTCGGGACTGGAAGGAACGGGCACGACCGGGACCGGCGTGAATGCCGGCGCGATTCTGGTTGGATACAACAACAGCAATATCGCCGGCGTCGGAGGAGGCGCTCCGAACGCGGCGGATCAGACTGCTGCTGCTGCGGTGACGACGGGGCTCGAGCTTGCGATTTCACTCGCCGATCTTGGCTATGTGAGCGGAGACATCCGCGTGATGATCGGGCAGAATAACCAAGGGCAAAATTACTGGTCGAACCAGTTCCTCGGCGGCCTGACCGCGCCGCAGGGCAATCTCGGCGGCGATGGAAACGGCAGCTTCACCGGCGAGGGCGCGATTGATTTCACGACTCTCGCGGGCGATCAATTCTTCACCGTGGCGCCCGTGCCTGAGCCTTCGACTTATGCCGCGGGCATCGCCGCGCTGCTTGCGGGCATCATCGTGATGCGCCGTCGGAAGGTCGTCCGGAGCTAGCGGACGCGCGAAATCAAAGCTGGCCGAGCAGTTTTTTCAATCGCTCCCATGCGGCTTCGCGGGCTTTTTTGTTTGCCTCGGTGGCGTCCGGCGCCTCGCCGAGGCGCATGAATCCATGGCCGGCGCCGGGATAGATCACCGTATCGAACGTCTTCCCAAAGTTCGCCATCAGTGTTTCGGTATACGGAATCGTCTCGTTAACGCGTGCGTCGTTTTCGCCATAAAAGCCATGGACAGGGCACTGTATCCTTGAGGCCGCAGGCTTGGAATCCGTGCCGATGCCATAGAACACGAACGCAGCGTTGAGCGACGGTTCGCTCGCCGCAAAGTAAAAGGCCGTGTTGCCGCCCCAGCAAAATCCGGCCACAGCGAGCTTGCCATTGGCGGCCGGGAGTTTGCGGACGTAGTCGACGGTGGCCTTGAGATCAGCAGTGATTTGTTTTACGGGGAGCTTGCTGATGGCTTCGCGCGCGCCGTCCACGCCGGTGTAGTCCACGCCGGAGAGCAGGTCCGGCGCAATGGCGATGTAGCCGGCGGCGGCGAGTTGGTCGCACATGTCGCGCACCCAATCGCTGAGGCCGAAGATTTCGTGGACGACGAGCACGGCGGTCGCCTTGTTTTTCACCTCGGGATAAACGATGAATGCGCGCACCTTGCGGTCGCCATTTTTGACGGTGACCCATTCGCCGTGGCGCGGGGAGGCTTCGAGTTTTTTGAGCGCCCAATCCTGCGCGTGGATGGACGGAATTGCAGCGAGCAGGATTGCGGCGGCGATGAGGGATTTCATGGTTCCAAATTTACCATGGAGGGCATGGAGCTCATGGAGATTTTTCCTCACGGTTGAATTTTCGTTCGAAACGGCGAGCTTGGATGCATGGATTCGATTTTGCCGCGCTCGACGGGACTGGATGCGCGTTTCGATGCGGAGTTGAAGGCCGCAATTCCCGGCTGGCGCTCGGAGCATGAACTGACGGAGGAAGAGCGGAGCAAAAACGCGGAAAGCGAAGCGAGCGAGCGGGACGCGGAACGTTAAAGCGGCGGGCCTCCGGTGGAGGCGTCGAAGATGTCGTCCTTCGTCCAGAATTTGCGATCCGGTCCGGCGGAACGGAGGTCAATGAGCTTGCCGGACAGCTTGTGGAAAAAATAGGGCGTGCCCCAGCGATCCAGCAACGCGCCGTCGGCGTCGAGCATTCCGGGTTTCTCCACGAGGAAGATGATTTTTTTTGGATTTTCGCCGCGCAGGCCGCGCGTGATTTCCTCGTTGAGTCCGCCCTCGGGCACTTCGCCGAAGACCGAGCGGTAGTCGCCGAGAACGGTGTGAACGGCGGCGATATCCTCGCGCGCAGATTGGCCGGGTTGGTTGATCGCATCGGCCGCCGCGGCGGCGCCGGGCCAGACGACGCGGCCGTTTGCGTCCGGCTCGAGAGTGGTCACGCGCTTGGGATCGAGAGGGACCTGGGATGGCTCCGCGGCGAGGGGAGATTTTTCGCCGGAGTTTTTGGGGGATTCGGACGGCGCGCTGGTTGTTGCGCGTGAGCCGGCGGGTGAGGGGCCGGATTTGAAAAGGACGAAAACGGCGGCGAGCAGGGCGATTCCCAATGCCGCGATTCCCCATTCCCATTTGCCGCGCATGGCTCAGCCGAGTGTGACGTAGCCGAGATTCGCCGGGCTGCCGAACGGATCGTCGAAGCGATGGAGGTTCGGAAAAATCGCGCCGAGCGATCCGCTGTCCACGCCGAGCCAGCGCGCGGCGACGGCGGCGTATTGGTCCACGGAGGTCGTGGGGATCCAGCGTCCGCGGTTTGCATCCACGTCCTGGTCCGTGCCGACTTTCAAATTCGGAAAACTTCCATACACATGTCCGCCATTCACCGGACCGCCCATCACGATGTGGTGTCCGCCCCAGCCGTGGTCGGAGCCGGCGGAGGCGTCGGTGCCGTTCGGCGTGAACGTGCGCGTGAAGTCGGAGTGCGTGAGGAGCATCACGTTGTCGTTCTGGCCGAGCGCAGTCATAGCGTTCGAAAACGCCTGCAGCGACTTTGCGAGTTCGTCCATCAGCGAGCTGTGCGCGCCGAGTTGGTCGGAGTGCGTGTCGTAGCCGCCGACGCTGCAGAAAAAAATCTGGCGCTGATTTCCCACGGCTTCGCGGCCCGCGATGAGCTTGGCGATGGTCTTGAGCTGGCTGCCGAGCGAGGTGTTGGCGCCGGTAAAAATGGTGTCGAGGTCCACGCCGCTCGCCGCGGCGGCGGTGAAGGCGGTGGAGACGACGGCTTCGTTCGCGCGGGAGCGGCGCACGACCCCGGCATAGGCTTCCTCGAGGAGATTCTCGTTAACGTAGTGATTGATGTCATCGAAGGCCTTGAGCCGGCGGCCCTGGTTGTTGGTCTTGTAGGTGCCGTCGGCGTTCATCGCGTTGCCGTAGGGATTGCTGCCGTTGTTGAATCCGGTGAGCGAGACGGAACCGCTTGGCGAGACCGTGTATTGGACGACGTCGTTGGCGACCTGAAAACTGTTGATGCCGGAGATGGTCACGGACATCGAAACCTTGTCGCCCGAATAACCGCGCGAGCGCAGCAGGTCGGCCACGCGTCCGCCCCAGCCGGTCTGGAACGGCTTGTCGGGCACGGAGCTCTGCCATTCCACCTGCTGGTCGGAGTGCGAGAAGAGCTGCGGCGGAATGGGGACTGATTTCGAGATGTATTGCGCGCGCGTGATCGGGAAGGCGAGGGTGCCGACGTTGGCGATGAAGGCGAGTTCGCCTGCGTTGTAGAGGCTCGCGAGCGGGCCGAGCGACGGATGCACGGCGAAGTTTCCCTCGCCGCCGAGGGCGATGGATGCTGGCTGGCCGGCGACGTAGGCGGGATCGACGGGGTCGAGAATCCTGAGCGCGCCGCGAAAGTTTTTGTAATTGTCGTAGGCTTCGTGGCCCATGCGCGGGAGCAGCATGTTGTTCGAATCGTTTCCGCCATAGAGGAACAACACGACCATCGCGCGGTAGTCGGTGAAGCCCGTGGCCTGGGCGAGCGCGGAGCGGGTGAGCGTGAGCTGGGCGAGCGTGTTGACCAGTCCGGTGAGACCGAGTGTCGCGCACGCCGACTGGCGGATGAAGCTGCGGCGGGTGAGCGCCATTTCGCGGTCGTTCGATTTTTTCATGGCTGGTGCAGGAAGGTCGGGGAGTTCGAGACGAGATAGGCGATTACTTTGACACGATCGTTGCTCGTCGCGCCCTCCGTGGTGGCGACTGCGGTATCAATGATGATGCTGCGCGGATTCGGAACGGCCGCGCTTTCGTAGCGCTCCTTGAGCCTACCGCCCGCGAGGAGCAGATCGAGATCGTCCACGACTGCGGTGACGGCCTCGCGCACGGTTTTCCCCGCGGCGATGAGGCTCTTGTATTCATTCACCTGCGGGCTGCGGTCAATTTTCACGTCGTCGAGCGTGTTGTCGGTGGCGTTGAAAAGGGCGTTCACGCCCTGTCCGGTATCGGACTCGGTGAACGTGCGATTATAATTCACGGCAAGCGGCACCTGGGTCTCGGTGGTGAGCTGCATTTCCGGCGCGACGAGTCCGGCCGCGGCGAGCGCGCCCGGCGGGCTGTAGCCGGGGAGGAACCAATTGAAAACGGTCGGCGAGCGCAGCGGCGATTGCGCGAGCGGAGTGTCGGTATTGGGATAACGGTAGCGCGTGACGCCGGCGGGAAAATTATCGAGCTGATCCGCGGGATAGCCGTAGGCGGAGAGGTCGGAGAGCGGGAGTTTCGAGGCGCCGTTGAATGCGCGCAGCAATTGCACGTAGCGAAGGATCGGCTCCTTTTGTTTTCCGTGGCCGACCGCGAGCGCCGCCGCGCCATTGCGGGCCTCGTGATCAAGGAGGATCGCTTTTACGACGGCCTTGAGATTTCCGCGGTGGCCCGTGCCGTCATCATCGAAAACTTTTGCCACGCGGTAAATGTAGCCCGCGCTGGGATTCGACGTGACGAGGCGCTGAATGAGCAGGCGCGAAACGAAGGGTGCGGTGTTCGGGTGATTCGCGAGGATGTCGAGCGCGGTGTCGAGATCCTGATCGCCCGTGAGCCCTGACGGAATGGTCGTGCCGAGGACGACCTTCGAACCGGTGTCGTGATACGTCGCGAAGTTTTTCATCGGGTTCAACCACGCGGCCTGGAAATACTGAGGGCCGTAGCCGGCGTTGAAATTCGTGTTGTCCTGCACCGGGTAGCCGCTGGCTTTCGATCCGTTCGACTTGCTGAAACTCCAGCCGGTGAGCACGCGGGCGAGATCCGTGATGTCGGCGTTCGTGTAGGTCGGCGTCGGGCTGCCGGAGGAATTCAATTTGACGCTGCCGTCGGCGTTGAGCTGCACGAGGCCGATCGAAAAAAGCTGCATGACCTCGCGCGCGTAGTTTTCGTCGGGGCTTACGATCACCTTGCCGGACTTGTCCACGATCGCCTTTTGGTTTTTCAGGCTGCTGAGGTATTTGCCCATGATCGGGCTGCGGCTGACTTCGCCGAGCAACGCGCGGTAGTCGCCGTCGGCGGAACGCGCGAGCATGTCGTAATAATTTGCGGCCCCGTAATGGCGGCTGAGCACCTCTTCGTCCGTCGCCTCGGAGACGACAAAAATTTCGCTGAGCGCAAACGCGACGCGCTGGCGCAGTTCGTCATTCGCCTTCACGGCGAGCGTCCACCAGCCGCGGCGGCGATTTGCTGTGCCGGGCTCGTTGTTGGTCGCGTAGTTGATGGGGTCAGTGCCGCGCTGTGCCCATTCCTGGGCATCCGCGGCCTGCACGTAGTCGAGGAGCCGCGTCTGCTCGAGCGCGAACTGCGCGTCAATCCACGCGGAGTAACCCGCAATGCTGTCGCCGCCGCGGCTCTCGATATCCGCGGCGAGCGAATCAATTTCCGCCTGCGTCGGGCCGAAGGTTGCCTGCATGAGGAATCGCGCCACGTCGCGTCGCAGCGTCTCGCCGGAAAGCGCGCCTTCCGCGGGTGGATCGAGCGGCAACGGCGGATCGGCCGAGCCGGTGCTCATCACGTAATTGCCGCGAATCTCGCCGTCGGGATAATCGCCCGTGAGGACGTTGATGGAAATTTGTCCCGAATACAGCGCGTCGAGCACGGACTGGTCCGTCGTGAGAAATTGCGCGGCGGCGATCGTCCACGAACTGCCCGTCACCTGTCCGCGCGGAAGCCCCTTGATGTCGGGTCCGCTGCCGGAGAGTGCGGGCGCATTGATATGCGCGGCGGATTGTGAGGAGGTGAGGCCGCTGAAGGTGAGGTCCACGAGCGCGATGTCGTTTCCGCCGTGCAGGTGGGCGGTCGAGATTCCGGTCGCGGAAGATGTCACTCCGCTCGCTGGCGCGAGGTAGGCGATGAAAATATTGTCGTTCTCCGGCGTGTCCGCCGCGTCGGAAATGGTCGCGACGGCCGAGGCGCCGACGGCGTCGAGTTGATAATTCGCGCCGGGCCGCAGCGAGATGCCGATCGTTTCGGGCACCTCGTGCAGGCCGTCGGCGACGGGCAGCACCTTGATGTCCATGGACGCGGAGCCGGCCGGGATCACGATGTGATGACTGGCCACGATATTCGCGCCGACCTGCAGGCGGTAATCGGCGGGCGAGGCCGAGCCCTTGCGGCTGTCGGAGTTTCCGACGATGTCGAAGTCAACGGGCAACTCGCCTTTTCCACCCATTCGCGAGACACGGAAAAGCGCGTAGGTGTCCTCCTTTTCGTAGGCGGTCGGGACCACGGCCTCGACGCGCAATGCTGTCTGCGAGCCGGTGAGCGATTGCACCAATGCCGCTGCGTCGTTGTCCCAGGAAATTGCGCCGGGCACCGCGCCGCCTTTATCGCCGCCTCCCGTGTCGGGCATCGAATAAGGTTTTGCGCTCGGGTCGGAGCCGGGCGGCTGCTTCGACTTGAGGTTGTAATTCAGTTTTTGCTGCGTGTTCTGCAGCGCGATTGTTTCGGCGACCTTCAGGCCGTGGCTCTTGCGGGTGATGTTTCCGGTGACCCTTGCCGGCGTGCCGGAAAAATCCACCGCAATGGAAAACGTCACGATGTCGCGCTCGAGCGTTGCTCTGCCCATGCCGCGAATGGCCGTGCCGCCGGAGCCGAGTGTGAGCGCGGCTCTGCGGCCGTTGAATCGCAGGGAGGCCGGCAGCGAAATGACTTCTGCGCCGTTGCGGAAGGTGGCGTTGATTTCCAGACGGCCGTGTTCGTAATATTTCGAAGCGTTGAAAGTCGCGACCGATGTTCCCGAGATCGAACTCGCATCCGTGGAGAGAACTGCCGAGCCGCGGAAGCTTTGGCGAAACTCGGAAAGTTTCGAATCAGCCATGCCGGAAAATGCCGCCGCGCAAAGCAGGGCTGAAACGAGCGTGACCGGCTTCATCAGTTAAAATGGTCGAGGATTATCGTGAATCAATCGGGAATCCTTCGCATCGGCCAGAATAGACGCAGACGCGGATTTCGACGAATCCAATTTCCGCGGCGCGGCATGCAGGGGATTTCCCCGACTTGTCACGCGATGGCGCGGCGCGTATGGCTTTGGCTTATGAAAACAACCATCAAACTCGCCGTTTGCGCGCTGGTATTGAGCGCGGTCTCCGTGTTCGCCGGCGACGCCAAGGGCGAAAAAGTCGAAGTGAAGGATTTGCCGGCCGCAGTCACGAAATCCGTGAGCGACAAATGGCCCGGCTCCACCATCGCCACCGCAAAGAAGCAGCCCGTCGGCGACACGGTCGTTTATCGCTTGAAAGTCACGAAGGACAAGGACACCTACATCGCCGTGGTGGCCCCCGACGGCACGATCAAGAAATCCAAGTCGAAGGAATAATTTCCTCCGCCTCGAAAATGTGAGAGCCCTGCGGGAGAAATTTCGCGGGGTTTTTTTGTAGCGGCAGGAACAAGAGCTACGG
>JBOHXO010000652.1:0-19027 GCA_050737475.1 Chthoniobacterales bacterium | reverse complement strand
CAGATCGAGTGCGCCGTCATACGGCGGCGGGTCTTGCCAATGAACAGCGGACCGCTCTGCACGCCGGCCGCCTGACGATAGGCCGAGACCGCTTTTAGTGCAGGTTCGCCCACGGGGCAGACGCGCTCCTTCGAGCCCTTGCCGACCACCCGCAAAGTTTCGCTATAAATATCGAGATCCTTCACGTTCAACGCCGCCAGTTCCGAGATGCGCAGGCCTGCCGAATAGAGCAGTTCGAGCATCGCCGCGTCGCGCAGCGGAGCCCACGAAACCGTCTGCTTTTTCGGCGGCTGGAGCAGGGGGGCCTCCAGCAAATCCACGACCTGCTTCACTGTCAGAAAAGCGGGGAGTTTTTTTTCCGCTTTTGGTAAAATAAGAGATGCCAATGGATTTACGGCAAGACTCTTACGCTCCATTACATATTTATAAAAACTACGCAGAGCCGAGAAGGTGAGGCGCACCGAAGCGCGGGCGCGTTCCCGTTTCATCAGCTCGAAAAGGAAGGCGCGGAAGTCGTCCGTGGTGGCGGTGCGCCAGGTCGTTTGCGGGCGGAATTTCCGAAACTGCTCCAGCGCGTGGCGGTAATTGATAATGGTGCGAACCGACGCGTTGCGCTCGCCTTCCAGATAGGTCACGAACTCCTCGACGAGCGGGTCGCGGTTTTGGGAAGGCATGATTGGACAGAATTAACAGAATTTACAAAATTTCCGAACGGAAATGACGGAACTTCAATTCCGTTAATTCTGTTAATTTCGTCAAAAACTCAGGAAGCGAAAGGGGGCGGTCTCTGCGAAACGCGCTCGATCCGCCAACCGGGGGCGCCTACGGAGTGGCGGTGATCTGGATTTTACAGTCCGCGTTCGGGGAAGCGAGATGGTAGCGGAAGGTGCCGTCGGGATTCAGGGCGATTGGCTGGCCGTTGATCGTGATCTTCACACGAGGGTCGGTGCCGCCATGGAGAACCACGCCCGCGTTCGAATCGCGTTCGCCAAACGAACTCAGCGACTCGGAAGCGCCGCTCCAGCTTGTCGTGGCCGCGCCGGAGAACCAACTCGTGACCTCTGCGGAGCTCCAGCTCGTCAGCGCGGCCTGTGCCCAGCTCGATTGCGCGCCCTGCAGCCAGCTCGACATCGAGACCAGCGATCCGCTCGACTCGCCGCCGACCGTCCAGCTCGTCACCGCAGCCTGGCCCCAGCTTGTGAGTGCGGCTTGCAGCCAGCTCGATATGGAAACCTGCGATCCACTCGACTCGCCGCCGACCGTCCAGCTTGTCAATGTGGCCTGGCTCCAGCTTGTGAGTGCGGCTTGCAGCCAGCTCGACATCGAAATCTGTGATCCGCTCGACTCGCCGCCAACAGTCCAGCTCGTTACCGCGGCCTGGCTCCAGCTTGTGAGCGCGGCCTGCGCCCAGCTCGCGAAAGCGGCGGGCGTCCAGCTCGACAATGCGGCGCCGCCCCAGGAGGCGGAAGCCGTCTCGCCCGAAAACGCCCCGGCGCTGAAAACACCGGCCACCTCGCGGAATGACGAAAGAAATTCGCTGGCGCCGCCGGACGACAATTGCTCCTCGAGAAAACTGCGGATGCGCGACTCGATGTCGCCCGAACTGAACGCGCCGCTCGAAAGCCCCTCCGCGAAATCCTGCCCCAGCAAGGTCGCCAGCAACGCGCGCTGGTCGTCGGTAAGCAAATCGCCGAAGCCGAGGCCGCCGAACGCCGAAAAATCGCCCTTTTGCTGCATGCGGGAGACGGCGGCGAGCAGGTCTTCGCCGGAGCGCGCGGCCGATTCGAGATTGTCCACGAGGCGCTGGAAGCTGAGGTGGAAGGGGATGGTGGCGTAGTCGAAGTTCTCCGACGCGGCCATGCCCTCGGGCGGCGTGGTGACGGCGATCGAGCGCGCGATGACCTGCCATTTCGCGTCGCGGTAGAAGCCGATTTCGACGAAATATTCCGTGGCGGCGGATTTGACCGGCAGATACCAGTTCCGCGTCTCGAACGGCACCTCGACCTCGCCCTCGAGTTCGGCGCCGTCGGCGTAATAGCGCAGGTAGGCGACCCCGCCCGGATGCTTCCCGATATCAATATCCCAGTAGGTGAAGAGCCAGTGCGGTTCCTGCGCGATCAGAAAAATGGTGTCCACGCCATAGCCGTGCGGCAGCTCGCCGAGATGGTCGAAAGCCTCGCGAATCGGTGCCGCGATTGCCATTGGCACCCCTTTGGCGGGGGCTTTTTTTGCTTTGGGTTCCTTCGGCTGGTCGGGTTTTGTTTTTTTCGACATCTGCTTGGCGGCGTGCGGGTTCGGTGAGAAGCCTTCGGCTCAAGGATGCACCCCGGTTGTATGTGAACAAGGCAATTTTTGTGCCAGTCCCGACATTTTGTTCGAGCATTTGAAATCGAAAACGGTCTGAGTATTTTTTCCACACACATGAATCGGTTCATCCTCACCTTGGGTTGTGGGCTGCTGATCCAGGCGGCCGCTGTTGCGCAAAATTCCAATCCGGCTTCCAAGTCCGCCGCGTCGGGGCTGGCCCGGGCGATGAGCGACGCTTTTGCCGACGTTTACGAAAAAGTCTCGCCCGGCGTGGTCGTGATCGAGGCGATCGAGGCCGCCGAACAGCAATCGGGCACGCCGCTCATGCAATTTTTCCTGCAGCCACCCATGGGCGGTCCGCGTGGCGCCATCAACCAGGGCTCCGGCTTCCTCATGACCGCCGACGGCTACATCCTCACGAACAGCCACGTGCTCGAGGGCGCGCGGCCCGACGGCTTGCGCGTGACGATCAAGGACGGCCGGAAATTCGAGGCCAGGGTCGTGGGCATTGATGAAAAATCCGACCTCGCGGTGCTCAAGATCAACGCCTCCGGGCTGCCCGTGGTTCCATTCGGCGACAGCGACAAGTCGCGGGTGGGGGAATTCGCCTTCGCTCTCGGCGCGCCGTTTGACCTGCGCTACACATTCACCTACGGCATCATTAGCGCCAAGGGCCGCACCGATCTCGTGCCGACGCACGGCAACTACGCGGAATACATCCAGACCGACGCCGCCATCAATCCTGGCAACAGCGGCGGCCCGCTCGTGGACATTGACGGCCGCGTGATCGGCGTGAACACGCTCATCTACGGCATGGACCAGGGCCTCGGGTTCGCGATTCCGATCAACATGGCGAAAAAAATCGCCGGGCAGTTGATCTCCGGCGGTCGCGCCGTGCGTGCGTGGCTCGGCATCGCGATTCGCGCGCTCGACGACGAGCCCGGGTTCGCCCGGCAATTTCCCGACGCGCCGAAGCAGGGCATCATCGTCGAGGAAATCATGGGTGGCACGCCAGCCAGCCAGAGCGACCTGCAGCCGTATGACGTGATCACAAAAGTGGACGGCACCACAGTGAGCAACCCGCGCGAACTCCAAAAACTCATTTTCGAAAAACAGGTCGGCGACGAAGTCGAACTGCAGGTCTGGAGGGGCAGCGGTATTGTGAAAATGAAGCTGCGCACGGCCGAACAAATTGACGGCGCAATGCCCGTCGTGCACCAGCGGCGCCAGTCTGTGCAATTGCCCGGCGACGAACAGGAATTGATCGACGATCCATCCGCGGACCAGGCGCAGAATCCGAACGTGCCACCGAGCCCGACCGCCGGCCTTGAGTTGAAACAGATCACGCCGCAGATGGCCACGACCATGAAACTCCAGGCGCAGGAAGGCGTGCTTGTCACCAGCGTGCAGCCCGGCAGCGCGGCCTCGGAGGCCGGCGTGAAGGTCGGCGATGTGATCACGTCCGTCGCGTCCAGCGCGGTGCGCACGCAGGAGGATTTCGTCGCCGCGCTCGGCAAGGCCGCCGACGGCGACGCCGTGATGCTCAACATCAACCGCGGCGACGGGAAGACCTATGCGATTCTGAAGCACTGACTGGCGGTCGCTCCCGGCGCCTGCTAGCAATGATGCCGGTGAACCGCCTGCTCAACGAAATCGGCCGCAGCCAGCGGCTTGCCGTCCTGCACGAGCTCAAGCGCTCGAACGGTCTGCCCGTCAAGGAACTCGCCCGCCGCCTCGGCATGAGTTACATGGGCGTGAAGCAGCATTGCCTCGACCTCCAGCGCGACGGCTACCTCGACACCTGGCGCAACCCGAAGCCCATCGGCCGCCCCGAGCTGCTCTACCGGCTCACGCGCAAGACGCACGAGCTTTTCCCCGTGCAATCGCACGACCTGCTGCTCCACGTGCTCGACGCCGCGAAGCAACTCTACGGCCCCACCGCTCCGGCGAAATTGCTGTTCGTGCACTTCCGCGAAAAAGCCGAAGCCTATCGCGCGAAGCTGCGCGGCGAGACGCTCGAGGAACGTGCAAGGTGGCTCGCACGCTTGCGGGATCGCGACGGCTGCATGGCGGAATGCGACGCAGGCCCGCCCTTGCGCATTGTCGAGCGGCACAGCCCGATCGCCGATCTATTCAACGTGATTCCCGAATCCGGCGGGATGGAACGCGAGATGTTCGAGCGCGTGCTCGATGCCCGCGTGCGCCGCGAAGTGCAGGCGACGGGCGGGCTTTACGAGTGCGTTTTTGTCATTGGGTAGTGACGAGTGATGAGTGACAAGTGACGAGAAATCCGCGGCTTGCCACGCATCACTTGTCACTCGTCACTACTACTCGATAAATCCCCAGTGGGCTGAGAACGGCCAGAACGCGATGAACGCTTTTCCGGTGACGTTGTGCTCGGGCACGATGCCCCAGTAGCGGCTGTCGGAGGAGTGAAAACTGTTGTCGCCGAGCGCGAAGTAGGCGTGCTCGGGCACCGGGAAGATGTCCTCCGGGCTCGTGAGGTAGTCCGCGCCGTAAGGCGGAAGCGAGGAGGGATTCGAATAGCCTTTGTAATCGCCTTTGAGCGACATCACGCGTTGAAAACCAATTCCGGTCGCCAGCTTTCCGTTGATGAATAATTGCGGCTCGGCGATGCGCAATGTGTAGCCGGGCACCCCGGCAAGGCGCTTAATGTAATGCTGCGAGCCCATGTCCTCGGGAATGCCCGCCTCGATGCGCGTGATGCCGGTGGTGCGGAAGACAAACACATCGCCGCTCTTCGGAAACGCGAAGTTGTAGGCGAGCTTGTTCACGAGCACGAAGTCGCCGCTGTCCACGTAGCCGCGCGCCAGGATTTCACCGGCCTTGATCACCGTGCCGCGGCGCCCGAACTGAGGGTCCGGCGCCCAGATGTTGAAGTCGCGCTGGACCACAGCCATCGGCGCAAAAATCGTGTAGCTGCTGTGCTCGCAGGTGATTTCCGTCCACGTGAAATAGTTGAGCCGCGACTTCTCCTCCATCTTTACCACGACGTCGTCCACGGTCGCCTTCTTATCGATGAACGTACGCCCGCGTGCCACGAAATCGAACGCGCGCACCAGCGGATTCGGCGGCGGTTTCGTCGTAGCCACGCCGATCACGCCGTTAAGCGTCGGCTGCATCGAGCCGGTGGGAATCTTGAATGGCTCGAGCAAATACGCGCGCACTCCCGCGGCGATGACGATGGCCACCAGCAGCACCTCGCAATTTTCCCGCCATGCGGCATTCGAGCGCGCCGGCACCATTTTGCCCACGGAGCGCTCGAGTTCGGCCGTGCGGGCCTTCACGAGTTCGCGATCCCGGTCTTTTGCGGCCTGGTCCAGAGCGGCGACGCGTTCGTCGAGTTCCGCGATCTGCTTCGGCGTCATGAGGTCCAGCCGGTAGCGAATAATGCGGCGCGCGGCCTCGCAAAACTGGCGGGCATCCTTGACATAACGCGGCGTGAAGAACATGGGAATGCGCAGAACTATCCGACAAAACCATGGGACACAAACCCGATTTGATCGCCATCGCCCAGGACGTGGTCGCCTCCACGCTCGACGCGCTGCCCGCAACGATCGCGCGGCAGGTCGCGCAGGTATCCGTTTTCGTCGAGAGCCTGCCAAATGCCGAGGACCGCTCGCTCGGCGTGGGCGAGGACTGGCTGGGCATTTTCGAGGGCGCCAGCTATTCGCACGGCGACCTGCCCGATCCGCCGCGCATCCGCATCTGGGTGGAAAATTTGTGGAGCTTCGCCGGCGGGCGCGAAACGTATTTTCGCGAGGAAGTGCGCATCACCCTGCTGCACGAAATCGGCCACTACCTCGGTCTCGACGAGGAGCAAGTGGCGCTCCGCGGGCTGGAATAAGCGGCGCAAGGCCGAGTTGGAAAGTTGCAGGGTTGAAGAGTTGCAGAGAGGCGACGACGTTTTCCGCTTCAACTCTTCCACGCGTTAACTCTTCACCTATAATCCCCCCGTGTCCCACGCGCCTTTCGTCCACCTCCACCTGCATACCGAATACTCGCTGCTGGACGGCGCGATCCGCACAAAGGACCTGATGAAGCGCGCCGTGGAATACGGCATGCCCGCCGTCGCGATGACCGATCACGGAAATCTTTTCGGTGCGGTCGAGTTTTACAAGAACGCCACGGAGGCTGGCGTAAAGCCGATCATCGGCTGCGAGATGTATATTTCGCCCGGCTCGATGCATGACAAAAAGGCGTCCTCGGGCAAGGAGGCGGCCTACCATTTCACGGTGCTCGCGGAGACCGACGAGGGCTACCGCAACCTCGTGAAGCTCGTCACCGCGGCGCACCTCGAGGGCTTCTACTACAAGCCGCGCGTGGACAAGAACCTGCTCGCGAAGCACAGCAAGGGATTGATCGCGCTCTCCGGCTGCCTCAAGGGAGAGGTGAACCAATGGCTCATGCAGGGCCAGCCGCAGAAGGCCCGCGCGACGATGTCGGAGTGGCGCGATATTTTCGGCGCGGAGAATTTGTTCGTCGAGTTGCACGACCACGGCATCCAGGCGCAGCGGCAGTGCAATCCCGAGCTCGTGAAAATCGCGCGAGAGTTCGATCTCGGCCTCGTCGCGGCGAACGACGTCCACTTCCTCGACAAGTCGCACCACGACGCGCACGACGTGATGATCTGCATCGGCACGGGCTCGATGGTGCACGACGAGAAGCGCATGCACTACGTCTCGGAGCTGTATTTCAAAAACGGCGACGAAATGGCGGCGCTGTTTTCCGAGCTGCCCGAGGCGTGCGCGAATACGCTTCGCATCGCGGAGCGCTGCGGGATGAAGTTTGAATTCGGAAAACCGAAATATCCCGACTACCCGCCGCCGCAGGGCAGGACGCGCGAGGAATACCTCCGCGAGCTTTGTTACATGGGCCTCGCGGAGCGATACGGCGCGCGCGTGGATGCCGATCCGAAGCTGCGCGAGCGCCTCGAATACGAGCTTGGCGTGATCGAGAAGACCGGCTTCGTGAGCTATTTTCTCATCGTCTGGGATTTCATCGCCTACGCGAAATCGCGCGGCATTCCCGTCGGCCCGGGCCGCGGCTCGGCGGCGGGATCGCTCATCGCCTACGCGCTCGGCATCACGGACATCGATCCGCTCGCATACGGCCTCATCTTCGAACGATTCCTCAATCCCGAGCGCGTGAGCCCGCCCGACATTGACGTGGATTTCTGCATGGATCGCCGCGGCGAGGTGATCGAATACGTGCGCAAAAAATACGGCGAGCGCGCGGTCTCGCAGATCGTGACGTTCGGCACGCTCGGCGCGAAGTCCGTGGTGCGCGACGTCGGTCGCGTGCTCGGCATGAGCTACGGCGAGGGCGACCGCCTCGCGAAGATGATTCCGAACGAGCTGAACATTGATCTCGAGAGCGCGGCCGAAAAAAATCCCGAGCTCAAGGCAGCCATCGAGAACGAACCGGCCACGAAGCAGCTCTGGGACTACGCGCTCGTGCTCGAGGGGCTCAGTCGGAATATGGGCACGCACGCCGCCGGCGTCGTGATCGGCGACCGCGCGCTCGACGAATACATCCCGCTCTGCCGCGGGAAGGAGGAGGAAGTTGTCACGCAATACGCGATGGGTCCGCTCACCGATCTCGGCATGCTCAAGATGGATTTTCTCGGGCTCAAGACGCTCACCGTGATCCACGAGGCGGTGCGGCTCATCCACGAGCGGCGGCCGGATTTCGATCTCGGAAAAGTTCCGATTGATGATCCTGCGACATTCGCGTTGCTCAACAGCGGCGAGGTGACCGGCGTGTTCCAGATTGACGGTGGCATGAAGTCGTGGTGCCGGCAATTCGACTTCCAGTCCATCAACGACATCATCGCGCTCAACGCGCTCTATCGTCCCGGCCCGATGCAGTTCATCCCGGATTACATCGAGCGGAAAAAAGGGCTGCAAAAGGTGGACTATCCGCACCCGCTGCTGGAGCAGGTCGCCGGCGAGACCTACGGCATTTTGATCTACCAGGAGCAGGTGCAGCGCGCGGCCAACGTCCTTGCCGGCTACAGCCTCGGCCAGGCGGATCTTCTCCGCCGCGCGATGGGCAAGAAGGACGCCGAAAAAATGGCGAAGGAGCGTGTCGTTTTCGTCGCGGGCTGCGCGAAGGTGAACAGCATTCCGGAAAAGCAGGCGAACGCGATCTTCGACCTGCTCGAGCGCTTCGCCCAATACGGCTTCAACAAATCGCACAGCGCCGCCTACGGACTCATCAGCTACCAGACCGCGTATTTGAAGGCACACTTTCCGGTGGAGTTCATGTGCGGCCTGATGAGCGCCGACGCCGACAGCACCGAAAAACTCACCACGCTGCTCGCCGAGTGCAAGCGCATGGGCATTCGCATCCTGCCGCCGGATGTGAACGAGAGCGGATTGAAATTCCGTCCGGTGGGTCTTGCGGATGGTGCGGAGGTCGCGATTCGTTTCGGCCTCGCCGCGATCAAGAACGTCGGCTCCGGCGCGATGGAGGAAGCGATCGCTGAGCGCGGGAAAAACGGGCCGTTCGAATCGCTCGAGGATTTTTGCGCGCGGCTCGACTCGCGCGCGGTGAACAAGAAACTCGTCGAGAGTCTCGTGAAGTGCGGCACGTTCGACAGCTTCGACGAAAATCGCGCGCGTGTTTTCACGGCGATTGACGACGCGATGTCTGCGGCGGCCAGCGCGCAGCGCGATCGTGCGAGCGGGCAGGTCTCGATGTTCGACGTATTCGAAAGCTCCGCGCCCACGGCCGCGCGCCGCAACGGCGCCTTGAAGATCGAGCCGTGGTCGCAAAAGGAGACGCTCGATTTCGAGAAGGAGCTGCTGGGCCTTTACGTGACCGGCCATCCGCTCGACGGATTTGCCGGACATTTCGACAGTTCGAAATACACGCGCATCGCCGATGCGAAGGAAATCACGGAATCGCGCACCGTGAAACTCGCCGGGATGATCGAGAGCGCCGAGCGGAAGTTTCGCAAATCGGACGGAAAGCCGTTCTGGATCATCAAGCTCGAGGACTTCAGCGGCGGCATCGAGATGTTCACATGGGACGAGACCGTTGCGGAGCATGTGGCGCTGTTGAAGGCGGGCGAGGTGTTTGGCGTGAGCGCGCGCGTGAGCCGGCGCGACGACGAAATACGCGCGAACATAAACTCGATCGAGCCGCTCAAGCCGCGGGCCTCGCGCAGGCCGGTGGCGTTGCATTTCGCGATGCCAAAACTCACGGAGGCCGATCTCGCGCGCGTTGCGGAATCCATCCGGAAATTTCCGGGAAATCGCCCCGTGAAGCTTGGATTCATGCGGGATGACGGCCGAATGGTGCAGTTGATTGCCGGCGATGAATTCACCGTCGGCGATGAACGTGCTCTGCGCACCGAGCTCTCGGACCTGCTCCTGCCGGGCTAGCGCCGCGAGCCGGTGAAGCCGTAGGTGACTGCGCCGCCGGGAATGCCGGTGAGAGTGACGGCGATCGAGATTGCGCCGCCGCCGATCAACCGGAATTTTCCCTCGGCCTTCACCGATCCGGATGCATCCATTGCGGAGAATGGAACGGGATGATTGCGATTGATGGCGAATGTTCCCGTGCCGGCCAGGTGCTTCTGGCGCGGGTCAATCGTGTTTGCGGAGAATGTTCCGTTTGGCAGGAAACGCCAGTGGAGCGCGATGCGGTAGGCGCCGGTTTCGTTGTAGAAAGTGTTGATCCACGTGACCTGCGCGGAGCGGCCGTTGCGAGGTGTGCGGATGCGGATCGTGGCGGGGCCTGAGGTATTTTGATCCGCGATGACAATCGAGTAGCCGCCCTGGTAGCTGGCCGCAAATCCCTGGAAGCCGGTGCGCGTGGCCTCTGCCCGCGAAGTTGCGAGGCAAAGCCCAATCAACATCAGTGGCAGGAATCGAAACATGGCCGCCAATGAACGCCCGCCAGGGCATCCCGTCAAGCAGCGGTAGGGCAACCCGCGCCGCGGGCGCCGATACTTGAGGAAATCGGCGCGCTCCACCGGTACGATCCCACGGTCTGTCGCCTCAAATGACCGTTCTTTCCTTCCAACAGAACGTTCCCACGGCATCAACTGACGGCGCTACCTTCGTGGATCGAGGATGTCGTGCAGCGCGTCGCCGAGGAAGTTCAATGCGAGCAGCGTGAGCGCCATCACGGCCGACGGAAAGACGAGCATCCACCAGAGGTTGCGCACGGGATTGATCGCGGTTGCGCCGTCCGAGAGCAATGAGCCGAGGCTGGCCTGCGGCGGCTGCACGCCGAGCCCGAGGAAGCTGAGGAACGATTCGTCAATGATCACCGCGGGAATCGTGAGGGTGAGGTAAATGATGATGACGCCGAGCAAATTCGGCAAAAGGTGGCGGATGAGAATTTGAACATGCGATTGGCCGAGCGCGTGTGCCGCGGTGACGAATTGCCGCGTCTTCAATGCCAGCACCTGGCCTCGCACGATGCGCGCCATCGTGAGCCATTCGATGATGCCGAGCGAGAGGATGAGGATCACGATGCTCGAATAATCCACGAGCCAGTTGATGCCGCGTGCGGCGGCGAAGTCCTGCAGGTGGCGGTTGAAGGCGTTGATGAGGACGAGCACGAAGATAAGGCGCGGGATCGAGTAGAGGATGTCCACGAGGCGCATCATCGCGCCGTCCACACGTCCGCCGGCGTAGCCGGAAACGAGTCCGTAGGCCGTGCCGATGATGAGGTTGAGCGCCGCGCCGCAGAATCCCACGAGCAGCGAGACACGCGCGCCGGTGAGCACGCGGTAAAGCAGGTCGCGACCGTTCAAGTCCGTGCCGAAGGGATGCGCCCACGATGGCGGCGCATATTGCAGCGGGCCGACTTGCGCGTAGCCGGGCGGGAAAAACATCGGGCCGAAAATCGCCGCAAGCGCGAGCAGGGCGAGAATTGCCGTGCACACGAGGATGACCGGACTGCGCCTCAACCGCTGGAGAATCTGCGGCTCAGTCATTGAGTTGAATCCTCCGGTCGAGCACGGTGTAGGCGATGTCCACGACGAGGTTGAACAGCACGAGCAGTACGCAATAGACGATGACGACGCCGCCGAGCAGGAAGCCGTCGCGGTTGAGGATGGAGTTCACGAAGAAGCCGCCCGCGCCGGGAATGTTGAAGACGGTTTCGACGACGATGGAGCCGGTGAGGAGGTTCGCCGCAAGCGGGCCGAGGTAGGAGACAACAGGCAGCACGGCGACGCGCAGTGCGTGCTTGTAGAGGATGGTCCGCTCGTTGACGCCCTTTGCGCGGGCGGTGCGGATGAAATCCTGATTGAGCGTTTCGAGCAGGCTGCTGCGCATGAGGCGCGCGATGTAAGCCACGTAGGGCGCGGCGAGGACGAGGGCCGGAAGCACGAGATGCGACAGTCCGCCCCAGCCGCCCACGGGCAGCCATCCGAGCCAGAGCGCGAAGACGAGGATGCTTAGCGGGCCGATGACGAATGACGGCAGCGAGATGGCGAGCAGCGCGACGAGCATGGCGCCGGTGTCGCCGAGGCGATGATGGTGCGTGGCGGCGACGGCGCCGAGCCAGATGCCGGCGAGTGTTGCGACGAGGAAGGCGGCGGCGCCGAGCGTGAACGTGACCGGCAGCGTCTGCGCGAGAATTTCGTTCACGCTGCGGTTGCGATATTTCGTCGAGAGGCGTAGGTCGCCGCGGGCGAGGTCGGCGATGTAGCCCGAGTATTGCTGCCAGAGCGAGCCATCGAGTTTGTATTTGGCGAGGAGTTGTTTCTCGATGGCCTCGGGAATTTTTCGCTCGGAGTCGAACGGGCCGCCCGGCGAGAGGCGGATGAGCAGGAACGTGGCGGACACGACGCAGAACAGCACCAGGAACATGGCGACGAATCTGCGCAGGATGTAAGCGGCCATCGGAACGCGCGGCATCCTGCCACAGCACGGCGCGGCGTCCAACGGCTTTTCCATCCAGTGGCGAAGTGTCAGGGGCGTGCTAGGATGTGAAATTCATGAGCCGATTCGTTTTCATCCTCTGCCTGCTGGTTGCCGGCGTGGCCCGCGGCGTGATCGTGCAGGGCGGCGACGGCTCGGGAAATACGACCGGCGCAGGCGCGGGGATCGGCTGGAATTACGTGGGCTCGCGGGTTGCGAGCGCGGTTTATCTCGGGAACTACAACGGCGGCTATTGGGTGCTCACGGCGGGCCATGTGGGCGCGGGGACTCTCACGTTGAACGGCACCGACTACTTCGCGGTGCCGGGATCCGAGGTGACGCTGACGAACGCGGATTCCACCAATGCGGATTTGAAACTGTTCCGCATTGATGCCGACCCCGGGCTTGCGAATCTGTCGCTCGCGAGCGTCACGCCGACGTTCGGCGATGCGGTGACGATGATCGGCTTCGGCAGCGGGCGCGAGGCTGCGGAAACGCACTGGGATCTTTCATGGCAGGAGACGGCGGGGCCGGGCATTTACCGCGGTTACAAATGGAGCGAGCCTCACGTCGAGCGCTGGGCGCCGAACACTGCGGCCGGCGCGACGGACATCACGTATGAGAACGGGGAGAAGACGTCGGTGTTCGTCACGGAGTTTCGCACGGGCACCGGGCAGGCGACGAACGGCGACTCCGGCGGCGGTGTTTTTTTGAGCGACGGCACGCTGGCCGGCATCATGATTTCGGTGAGCAATGTGTCCGGTCAGCCCGGCAGCACCTCGATCTACAGCTCGCTGGGCCGCAACGACACCTATATCGCGGACGTGTCGAAATACCGCTCGCAGATTCTCGGGATTGTTTCGGCGGTGCCGATTCCGGAGCCGCGTGTGCCTTTGCTGCTGGGACTGGCTGTGCTCGCCGCGCTCGCGGTCCGGTCCTTCAAAAAAGCACCGGCTGCCCCTCGGTGAGGAGGTGCACTTTTTCGAGGATGCCGAGTTCCGTCGCGCGCCCGATGAGCCGCTCGGGCGGCTCGTGCGGCGGCTCGTAGCTGAGGCGGAAACTGCCGTAGTGCATCGGGATCAATTTCTGCGCGCGCAGTTCCTCGAAGGCGGTGAGCGCTTCCTCGGGATTCATGTGGACGTTGCGTTTCGTCGGAGCGTCGTAGGCGCCGATGGGCAGCAGCGCGATTTCGACGTTTGCGCGATCGGCGATGCCGGGGAAAACGCCTTTTGCGTAGGCGCTGTCGCCGCAATGCAGGATCGAGCGGCCCGCGAATTCGATGAGAAATCCGCCGAAGCCGCGGTGCGAATCGGTGAGCATGCGCGCACCCCAATGATGCGCCGGCGTGAGCGTGACCTTCACGTCCTCGTGCTCGAGGCATTGCCAGCGCTCGAGTTCGTGCACGCGGTTGAAGCCGAGGCCGTGGACGAGGTTGCCGACATTCTGCGGAACGACGATGGGCTGCTCGGCGGCGACGGCGCGGAGGGTTTTTTTGTCGAGGTGATCGAAGTGCGCGTGCGTGACAAGCACGAGGTCAATGTCGGGCAGGTCGTGCAATTCGATGCCGGGATGCTTGATCCGTTTGAAAATTTTGAGCCACTTCGCCCAGATGGGATCAATGAGGATGCTCGTGCGCTCGGTCTGGATGAGGAACGACGCGTGGCCGATCCATGTGATGCAGACCTGGCCCGCGGCGACCTTGGGAAACTCGGGCTTGAGCTTCGAGCCGTTGCGCTTCGCGAACATCGTGGGAATCACGACTTCGGTGAGGAAATTGCGCTCGTGCCATCCCGCGCCGAATTTCATCGAGGCATGGTTTTCGGGGCGGCGTTTTTTGCGGCGCTTGCCGGCGGAGACAGCCATCTTTCTCCGCGCCTTCCGGATTTCCTTGGCGATGATTCGCTCGACCATACTAACGTCGGCCAGTTTCCATGATATCGTCCGAAAAGCAAATGCTGCGCTTGCGCATGGCGGAAGTTCTTCGCGCCATGGGTGCCGATGAGCGTGCGGAAAAGTCAGCAGCCATCGCAATGCACCTTCGCGGGCTGAAGGGTGTGGTGCTCGGTTTTGCACCGATGAAGCTGGAGCCGGACTGGACCGGCGCCATCGGGGTGGACTGGAAACTGGCGCTGCCGCGCATTGATGGGGAGGCATTGCATTTTCATCGCGTTGAGGATTTTTCCGCGCTGGTGTCGGGAAGTTTCGGAACTCGCGAGCCGGCCGGCGGCGAGAAGGTCTTGTTGCGCGAGGCCGCGGCGGTGCTTGTGCCGGGGGTGGCGTTTGACCGCGCAGGTGCCCGGCTGGGCCGGGGCGGGGGATTTTACGACAGGTTGCTTGGTGATCCCGCGCTCACGGCGCGGCGCGTGGCCGTGTGCTTCGCGTGTCAGCTTGTCGATCGCGTGCCCGTCGAGCCGCACGATGCGGAGGTGGATGCGATCGTCACCGAGGGCGGCTGGATCGAAATGCGTAATAGCGGGCGCGGTCGGGGTTGAGCAGGGTTTCGACGGGCTCGCCGGCGAGTTCGCAGCGGGTGATCAACTCGCGCAGCAACACGAGGCTCGCCACGGCATCGCACAGCGCGTCGTGCCAGCGGAAGTCGGGCACGAACGCGTGGCATTCGGATTCGCAGTCGAGCGATGCGGCGAGTGCGGAAAGTGAATGTGAATCCGTCTCTGGCAGCGCGGCGTGAAAAAGCGTGAGCGTGTCCACCCACGGGCCGAAGCCGTGACCGGGGAAGGCGCGGAGGAAGCGTTTTTCGGTGCCGGCGCCGTGCGAGACGATGAAGCGGTTCGCGAGGCGCGATTTCAATTCCGGCCAGAGCGCCTGCAATGTCGGCGCGCCTGCGAGGTCGGCGTCCTCGATGCCGTGAACCTTGCGCGCGCTCCACGCCACGGGGCGGTCGGAGTGGAGGTAGCTGCGAAATTGATCGGTGATGACGCCGTCACGCATCACCGCGATGCCGACCTGGATCGGCACGTCGGTCTGGCCGCGCGCGACTCCGGCGCTCTCGAAGTCGAGGGCGGCAAACTCGACTTCGCGGATGAGCATTGATTAACCGCGCAGCAGGGCGGCGGTGGCGTCCCAGTCGAGGCAGGCGTCGGTGATCGAGACGCCATATTGCAGCGTCGCGGGTGCGCCGGACGGCTGCGCGCCGAACTTGAGATTGCTCTCGAGCATCGCGCCGATGATTTCGCCGGTGCCGGCCGCGCGCTGGGCGAGGACGCTTTCCCAGACGAGGTGCTGGCGGGCGGGATCCTTGCCGGAATTCGAGTGGCTGCAATCAATCATGATCGCATCGGGCAGGCCGGCCTTGCGGAGTTTTTCGACGGCAGTGGCGACGTGGTGCGGTTCGTAGTTCGCGCCGTCGCGGCCGCCGCGCAGGACGACGTGGCAATGCGGGTTGCCGGTCGTCTTGATGATGCTCGTCGAGCCGTCCTGGTCAATGCCGAGAAAACTGTGTGCGGTGCGCGAGGATTTCATCGCATCAATTGCGGTCTGCACGCTGCCGTCGGTGCCGTTCTTGAATCCGACCGGCATGGAAAGTCCGCTGGCGAGCTCGCGGTGGGTTTGCGATTCGGTCGTGCGCGCGCCGATTGCGGACCAGGTGATGAGGTCGGCGATGTATTGCGGGATGATCGGGTCGAGAAATTCCGTGGCCGTCGGCAGGCCGAGCGCGGCGATGTCGAGCAGGAGCTTGCGGGCGACCGCCAGGCCGTGCGCCATGTCGCAGGAATCGTCGAGATGCGGATCGTTGATGAGGCCCTTCCAGCCGACGGTCGTGCGGGGTTTCTCAAAATAAACGCGCATGACGATCTCGTAGCGGTCGGCGAGTTCGCGGCGCAAATCGGCGAGGCGGCGGGCGTAATCCAGCGCGGCTTCCGTGTCGTGGATCGAGCACGGACCGACGACGACGAGGAGGCGCGGGTCCTCGCGATCGAGGATGCGGCGTGCGGCGGCGCGGCCGTTGACGACGGTTTGAAGCGCGGCCTCGGTGGCGGGCAGTTGTTCCTTGATTTGAGCAGGCGTGATGAGGCGGGTGACGCCGCGCACGCGCAGGTTCTCCACGGGAGCAGCGCCTGCGGGATTATTCGCAGCGGCTGCCTGGAGCTCTGTAAGACCGGTAATCATAAAAAGGGTGACATTATTCCGCCGAAACGGCCCGCGCGCAACTCCACACTTGCAAGCCTTCTGGAGAAATCCCACTTCGCTTCTGCGAATCCCCTTTGCGGGTGGTTTCGCCTTCGTGCTACGTTGACGGCCGTGGAAGCCACCGCTCAGGAACGCCCGAAGTCGCTGCATAGCAGGCTGGAGGGGGTTTTTCGATTGGTGACCCGCGCCCGTGCGGGCACGCGGCATTTTTTCCGGCGTTTGATGCGCAAGCCGCGCACGGTCTCCGAAAGCCCGAACCTTCTGCCGACGCTCATCAAGGTGCTGGCGGCGTTCGCGAAGTCGGAGAGCGAGGTGCTCGAGGAGGAAATTGACTCGAGCCTCGGGTTCCTGCGCTACGATTACCCGGACACGGTTTATTCCGAGCTGCGAAAACTTTTTCGCGACGCGTTGCACGAGCAGCAGGACCTCAATGCCATCGCGCAGAAACTCTCGGGCGAACTCAGCGACGACCGAAAGATCCTGCTCGGCGTGCAGCTCTACGACCTCATTTCCAAGGCCGGCCTCAAGCAGGAGCAGGTGATCGCGTATTACTCGTTCATGTCGCAGCTCGGCATGGCGGCGCAGGCGATTGACATCGTCTACCAGCTCAATGCGAACGAGCAGGGCGACACGCAGATTTACCAGCAGGGCACCTCGCCGCTCGAGGCGGTGAGCTTCGGCGGCTCGGCGAAGGCCGATGTAGTGATCAAGGAATTCAGCGCCGACGAACGGCTGCTGGCCTACCGCTACCACGAGCTGATCATCCTGAAAAACATGAGCCACCGGAATCTCATCGTGCAGGGCCGCGCGTTGAAGCCGGGCGAGCTGTGCCGGTTGTACCCCGGACAGCGTGTAATCGTGGACGAGCAAGTGCTCGCGCATCAGGACATCGTCTTTTATTTCAACGCGAAGAAAAACGTCTCGCTGCCGCAGCTCTTCGTGGCGGTGAGCAGCGACGACGAAGTGCGGCTCGAGAAGAACAAATCGCGCGATAGCTGCCTCGAGGTGACGTTCGGGCTCAAGGTGCGCGTGCGCGCGCTGCAGGATGTGGATGCCGTGCTCAATGGCGTGCGGCTCCGGCAGGGCGCGACGGTGGAGGCATCGCTCGAGGACCGCATTATTTTTCACGACGACAGCGAACTCGAGCTCGACGATTTGCGCCGCCGCGCGCGTTCCTACGGCGGGCGTTTCCAGCTCAAGGCCTCGAAATCGGAGTATCTCGTCTCGAACAATCCCGGCCTGCTCAACGAAGGCGACATCCTGCTCGCGCCGGGCACGGGCGGCGACGTGCTGCTCAAGATTTATTGCGACTACGACCGCAAGGAAGGCCGCGTGGAGGTGCTGCAGGCGGACCGGCCAATCCTCGTGCGCGGGAATCCCGTGCGGAATTTCGCCACGCTTGCCGACGGCGACACCATCCGCATTGACGCCGGCCAGGTGCTGCGCTGCAACTTCACCGAGCGGCTTATCGAGGAGGAGCGGAACATCGTCCGCACGATGGAGGTGCGCGACGTGATCAGCCGTTTTCGCAACGGCGACATCGCGCTCGACGGCATTTCGTTCAATGTCCAGCGCGGCGAGATGGTGTGCGTGATGGGCGCCTCGGGTTGCGGCAAGAGCACGCTGCTGCGCACGCTCGCCGGACAGTTTCCGCCGTCGAACGGCGAGGTGTTGCTGAACGGCCGCTCGCTCTACTCGAACTACGAATCGCTGCGGCGCTACGTGACCTACGTGCCGCAATACGACGCCTTCGACGAGCATCTCACGATCGAGGAGAATATTGATTTCGCGTCGGCGATCCGATCGCCGCACCTCTCGCGGCGCGAACGCTCGCGGCGCATTGACGGCAAACTCGCGGAGCTTGGGCTGAACGAGCGGCGGTCGAGCATCGTGGGCAGCGCGCAGCAGAAAACGCTCTCCGGCGGCGAGCGCAAGCGGCTGAACATCGGCCTCGACATGATCAGCGCGGCGGACGTTTACCTTTTCGACGAGCCCACCTCGGGGCTTTCCTCGAAGGACTCCGAGCACGTCATCGAGATCATCCGCGCAATGGCGCACAACAAGATCGTGCTGGTGACGATCCATCAGCCGACCGCGCGCATCTTCAACATGTTTCAAAAGGTGCTGCTGCTCGACAAGGGCGGCAAGTGCGTCTTCTTCGGCACACCGCACGAGACGCTGCAATACTTCGCCGACGCGGAGCATGTGCAGCATTTCGGCACCGCGCTCGGCAACTCGGACGTCGGCGACACCGCGCGGCCGGAGTTCATTTTCGACGTGCTGGAAACGCCGCTTCGCGATCTCTCCGGCGACATTATTTTCGAGGAGAACAACCGCGGGCAGCTCGTGCCGGCGCGGCGATATTCGCCGGATTACTGGCGCGACAAATACGAGGCCTATCGCCTCGTCAAGGACGTGCGCGCGACGCCTGTGGACCGGGAGGCGGCCCGTGCCGCGGCGCCGTCGCAAATGCCGCTGCTGCAGCGGCGGCGCGAGCCTATGCGCTGGCGCGAGGAGTGGAACCAGTTTCAAACGCTGCTCCAGCGCGCGTTCATCAGCAAGGTGCGCAACCGCGCGAACCTGCTCATCACGCTGCTTGTGGCGCCCACGCTGGCGCTGTTGATCGGGTTCGTGCTCCGCTACGCCGAGACCGATCATTACGA
>JBOHXO010000651.1:0-2843 GCA_050737475.1 Chthoniobacterales bacterium | reverse complement strand
TTGTAGACGAATGCATTTGTTGTTCCTGACACTGTGAGGGACTTGCCGACAACAAATCCATTGCTGATGCCATAAGCAAAGCTCTCGTTGCCGCCCAGAGTCCCGAGATCGGTGGTCTGACCACTGGCGGTCGAGAAAATATAGGCGTGAAAGTAATCCAGCTTGTTCATCGACGAGCCGGCTACCAGACCGTTGGCATTGAGGGCGGAGGCAGTGCCGTTGGCGCCGCCGAAGGTATTGATGTCGTTAACCGTGAGGTATGACGCAGTTGCATTGACGGCAATAGCGAGGAAGAATGTGTAGAAAGAGCATCTTTTCATAATAGGTAGGTGTGTGTTTGCGGCAAGAATGCGACAATGCTGAGAAGTTCGAAATGTGACGATTGACACACTCATCTGTGCTTTTTGAGGCAGATTCCAGCAGTGCTGCCGCCATTGATTTCGCGAGGCGCGAACCTTAAGTCATGGGATAGCTGGAAAAATGCTTTGAGAATAACTTGATTCCCGTTGCCTTTCTGCCGATTGCGGCGACTACGATGGCGATAACGGTTGAAATAATACTGACAGAAGTCAGCATGACGAGGGCGGCTGTGAGATGATCCATGGTGCGGTGAATTGGGGCGGTAATATTCAGATTGCCGGTTAAACACACCATGTGACGACCGTCACATTGGCCGGAGCGCGCCCTCGAACTAAGCTTGCGTGAGAAATCAAAAAGCCATGAAAACCATTCACACTTCGAAAGCATCACGCCTGCAGCCGCGCGTTGCGCTTGTCTTTCACGGGCGATCACTGCCAAGCTATGCAGATGCCCAAGCGCTTGCGCTGAGAGCGTTGCATTCTCCCAAAGGCGCATCTGTCCAAGTTTGCGTCTCGAGCAAATGAGGATGGGCGTAAATTCTAGGTCGGCTTCCAAGTCGCCCGATTCACTTCCGTCGGCTGGGGAAAAGCGGCTGTTGTCGGCGTTGCTTGATATGGCGGGCGTGATGCTCGGATTTCGCGCGCTTCCACGGCCATGGAAGCGGGCTAGACGCGATAAGTCCGAGTGGTTCCCGGAACGGATTCGCCTGAAGTTTTGACGTTTTTTGTCCGGTGCCAGGTGCGCCGTTCTCGATGTTAGGAATTATGCTATCGAGTGACGGTGTCGCGTGCCTTTTCGTATTCGGGAAGAGCTTTCGCCAGGTGCTTTTGCAGACGAGCGACGCGGGCCGAGTCGAGGGGATGAGTGCGTAAAAAAGCGGGTCCGTGCTTCTCGTCGCATTTGGCGCTCCATGCTTCCATTTTATGCCAGAAAGTGATGGCCTCTCGGGGGTCGTAGCCCGCGCGTGCCATGTAGAGCATTCCGACGTAATCGGCTTCATATTCCTGCGCGCGGGAATAGGGAAGGAGTACGCCCATCTTGATGCCGGCATCGTATCCCATCCCCGCGACGTCCGCGACGATGGGGGGCACGTCTGCGACCGCGGAGCCCACATCGATCAAAAGCCCTCCCGTCGAAGCGAGGATGTCCTGCGATTTCCCTTCTTCGCCATGACGCGCAGTCACATGGGTCATCTCGTGACCCATCACAGCAGCGAGTTGCGCGTCGGTCGTAGCGAGTTTGAAGAGGCCCGTGTTTACTCCCACTTTTCCCCCAGGCAGTGCGAAGGCGTTAGGATCAGGATCGTTGAAGACGACAAACTCCCAATTCAAATTCTTTCGAGGCGCTATCGTCGCGAGCAGGCGATTGCCTACTCGCCTCACAGCAGCATTTTTTTCGCTATCGGTTGAGATCGGTCGGTTCGTCTTCAGTTGCTGGAAAGCGAGCGCGCTTTCACGCGCTTCATTGGCGGAATCGCTCAACATGAGCTGCATGCGACCGGTTTCCTTCACCGTGGTGCAGGCTGTTAGAGTTGCGAGGAGGACTGCTCCCGAGAGATGAGAAAGTGTGTTCATATGCGAGGATGATTATTTCGGCGCGATCTGGGACAACGCCTGAACGTAGAGATGCGGAGAGTGACGACTCTCCGCATCTTTTAGGCTTTTCTAACGAGTGCGCTTAACGTTGATTCGCTTGGGGGGGGAGGAGCGACCGAGTACGTCGTAGGCTATGATCGTGAAACGATTTTTCCCCACCTTCAATCGAGTTGCGGTGAAACTCCATTTCGCAGCGCCGACAACGCGGCGATTTGCGGTTACGCGTGCGATCGGAACTCCTGCGGAAGCTGCGCCGGCGATCCGGAGCGATTTTTTCCTGGTCTTGTAACTCGATTTCGCGATGACCACTGGTGGAGCAGCGTTCGTAATGCCCACGTTGCCGGCAGAGAAGCGAAGGACGCGATTATTGTCGAAATCTGTGATCCAGATCGTGCGTGGCGAGTCTGAAACATTGACTGGATCAACTGCGATGGCATAGGGCGAATACATTTGAGACGCCGTCGTGCCGTAAGTGTAGCTGTCAAAGGAAGCCTGGCCGAGTACCAGCGCAGCGGGATTTGAGCTGGCGTCTCCCGAACCAACATCGTCAAAGCGCACGACGCGGCGATGTCCCTGATCCGCGACCCAGAGGCTGATGGTGCCGGCAGATTCATCCACGGCGAGGTTCTTTGGTGAGAGGAGCGATTTGGCGGACGTTGGCTGCGCATTTTCATCCTTATGGGCAGTCAGGGTGGTCTGGCCGAGAACGATATTGGCGGCGGCACCGTTGCCTTTGGTGGCCGCATTGCTGAAGCCAAGCACTCGATGATTTCCTGTGTCGGCGACCCATAGCGTGCCATCAGAAGAGTAGGCGATTCCTTCCGGTGCATTTAGGGTCGAGGCACTGACCGCAATAGGTGCATCCTTGGTGGTAAAGCACGTGTTGGG
>JBOHXO010000650.1:0-6265 GCA_050737475.1 Chthoniobacterales bacterium | reverse complement strand
GCGCTGCCCCGCTCGATTGATGTCGAACTGCTGCCCGGCATCCGCGCGCAATTGGACACTCACGACGCCACGCAACGCGGCACCTACTGGCAGGGCTCGCGCTTCGAGCATCCCACCGCGGGCGTTTTGAAGGACTGGTCGGCTCAACCCGGCGCTGTGTTTTTCGACATGGGCTCGAATTACGGATGGTTCAGTTTTTTTCTCGCCTCCGAACTTCCCGGCCTGCCCATTTACCCCTTCGAGCCGAACCCCCCGACGTTCGACCGTCTTCGAACCATCGTCGAGCGAAACGCGCTCCGAAACATCCACCCCTGCAACTTCGGCCTTGGCGACCGCGCCATGACGAGCCGGCTACGCATCGGCGTCGAGGACTCCGGCCATTCCACCTTCGGCCCCCACCCCGGACTTTCGGAGCAGAACTCGGTCGAGGTTGCCGTGCGGCCGTTCGACGAATGGCGCCGTGAGTCCGGCATGGCGCTGCCCGTGAGTTCGGCATGGGTGGCGAAGATTGATGTCGAGGGCTTCGAGTGCCGCGTGATCGCGGGCATGCGCGAAGCGCTGGAAGCCAGGGCGTTTCGCGGCCTGGCCATCGAGGTCAATCCCTACACGCTCGAATTTTGCGGCGACAGCCAGGAAAAACTGTCCGGGCTGTTGAAAGACCTCGGCTACGTCGAGCGGGAACCGGCGTTTCCAGGGCAGCATCTGCAGATGAATAAATTCTTTGTGCCGTGCGCGTGATCGCACGCCGGGTTGACAGCGCGGGCCAACGCGGCCTTCATCGCAAATATTTTTCCGTCCGCGAACTTCGATGAGAATTCTTCACGTCATCCACGATCACCCCGATCATCCGACGATCGGCGGCGGCGGCGCGGTGCGCGTGCACGAGATCGCCACGCGGCTCGCGAATCGCGGACATCAGGTCCACATCGTTTCCGGCTGGTTCGAGGGCTGCAAGGATACGGGCCCCGGAGGCGACGGCTGCCGCGTCACCTTTCTCGGGCGTCATCGTCGGCCTGCCTGCAAGGCCATTGAATACGCATTCGCCGCATGGAGGCAACTTCCCTCACTTGCGCGGGAGGCAGACGTGGTGATCGAGGATTTTTCACCTTACGCGCCAGTCGGCGCCTTCCGGCTCCAGCGACGCGGCACGCCCGTGCTTCTCCAGATTCAAAATTTCACCGGCGCGGAATTTCTCACCCGCCACGGTCCCGCCGGCCTGCCTCTGCGCGTCATTGAGCGATGGTATCCGGGGCTTTTTCACCACCACGTCCTTGTGGGCGAACACCTGCTCACGCGTTTCCACGCAAAAAAAAATTCGTGGGTCGTGCCGATGGGATTCTCCGCCGCGCCGGCGGCTGTATCCGCGGACGGACCTCGCGATTACATTGCCTTTCTGGGACGCCTCGACTTTCACCAGAAAGGCCTCGATATCCTGCTGGCCGCACTGCAGGGCACGGATCTTCCGGTCTGGTTTGCCGGCACGGGCAGGGAGACCGGGCGATTGAAAGAAGATCTGGCCGGCCTGCCGTCGTGCCGGTATCTGGGCCGTCTGGATGGACAGGCAAAGTGGGACTTTCTGCGGGGCGCGCGATTCCTGGTGATTCCTTCGCGCTTCGAGGGACAACCGGTCGTCTCCATCGAATCCGCCGCGATGAAAACTCCCATTCTCGCCTCGGGCATTCCGGAACTGGATTTCATCGCACATGAAGGCATCGGTCGCCAATTCTCGCCCTTGCAACCGGTTGCGTTGCGCGAGGCATTGCTGGCAATGTGGGAGGATCAGGAGGCCCTGGCAGCCTGTGGGCGCGAGGCCATTCGCTTCGCCGCGAACAGAACCTGGGACCACATCGCAATTGACTTCGAAAAGACTCTCGAGAACGTGATCGCCAATCCCTAACCTGTGTTTCTGCGCATTCTAAAATCCGCCAGCGGCTGGGGCATGATGAGCCTGTGCATACGCCTGCTCAGCGCAGCGATTCTCCTGCCTCTCACGACCCGCCTGCTGTCGGCTTCCGAGCTGGGATATTGGTATCTCTTCACCAATTTCTACGCGGCCATTGTCGTTTTTGATTTTGGAGTGACCTCGGCTTCCTCACGCGGCATGGCAATGATGCTGGCGGAGCTTCATGTCGCCGGTGATAAGGAAAAAATTCGCGCCAGGCTGGCGGCCTTCTATGGCAGTTGCCGCACAGTCTACAAATGGGTGGCGGCGAGCACATTCATCTTCCTGAGTATCGGGGGCGGCTGGTGGATCTGGCAGCGCACCGCGGACTTTCCGCAGGCCACGGAGGTGCGCCATGCATGGCTCCTGACCTGCCCTGCCTTCGCCCTCGCCATCGCGGGAAATTTCGGACGCTCGCTGCTCTCCGGAACGAATCGGATCAATATGTTCCAATTCCTTTCCGCATGCGCGTTCGCCCTGCAATTCGTCGTCGGCGTCGGCGGTCTGCTCGCCGGCTGGGGACTGAGCGCGCTGGTCGCCGCGAATCTCGCGATGTTCTCGGTCCTTGCGATCGGCCTGCCATTCGCGCTTCTCAATCCCGGGAGCCTGGCGGAAAGCGGGCCCTGGCAACGGGGGACGCCCCGCGAGATGCGCAGCCTGCTGAAGGTCTCCGCCGGCACGTTTTGCAACAGTCTCTCAAGCTTCATCGTCCTGAATGCCCCCGTGCTGGCCGCCTCCCATTTTCTTTCGATCGAGGAGGTCGGACGCTACGGTCTTTCGCTGCAGGTGATCCTGATCGCATCGCAGGCCAGCAACATCTGGGTCGAGGTCAAGGGCCCGGTCCTGGTCCACTTGTATCGCGCCAACCCGAAAGAGCTTCCCCGCGTCTTCGTGCAACGCATGCGGCTCGCCCTGGCGACTTACATCACCTGCATCGTCGGTGCCGTGCTGGTCGGACCGACGTTGCTGACGCTGATCGGCTCGCATACGCAGATTTTGGGACTGCCGTTGTTCCTGACGCTCGCCACCATGGTTTTCTTCGTACTGCACGCCGGCCTCTTCGATGCGTTTTGCATGGGCCTTGGCTACAATCCGTTCATCAAACCCTATCTCATCAGTGCGATTGCCGGTGTCCTGCTTGCGACGTATTTCGCCCCGGCGCTGGGGCTTTGGGCTTTCATTCTCGGGCCGCTGGCCGCGCAATTGCTCTGGAATGCATGGTGGGTGCCCAAGCAGGGGCTCAGGCTCGTCGGAATCACCCCGGTCGAATATTTCTCGCGGATGATTTTTGGCCGCGCTTCACTCCCCTTCACGAAATGAGCCGGCCCTTCTTTTGCATCTGCATGCCGACGTTCAATCGCGCACACGTGATCCGGGATGCCATTGACTCCGTGATCGGGCAGACCTTCAAGGACTGGCGGCTCGTGGTCCTGGACAACCATAGCACCGACGGCACGTGGGACCTTCTCAACCGCGAATACGGCAACCACCCGCAAATCCGCCTGTTTCGCAACGATCGTAATATCGGCGGATATGCGAACCTCGATCGCTGCATCGAACTGGCCGACGGAGAATGGCTGGGCATCCTGGCCGACGACGACGCCTATCGGCTCCATGCATTCGAGACCATTCATAAAAATACCGCCGACCGGAACGATCTGGTAATATGGGCGCACGGGCAATTCCTTCACACCAGCGGCGCGCGGCCTCACGTCATGCCCATCTACAACGATCTGGTGGAGTTTGCGGCCGGGGATCTCGCATCAATGCTTTACAGGCGCGGGAACATGTTTGGCGTGCTCAGCAGCTATTTCCTTCATTGCGATTCGCTGCACCAGGCCGGCGTCACCTTCAGCGAAGGCACCTTGAATGTGGATGTCATTCTTTACGTTCGACTCTTGAAAGCGTTCCCGCAAAAAAAGATGCTCTACTGGCCGGATATCCTCACCAGCGCCGAAATAGGCGAGGAAACAGGCCGGAAAATTTTTGAGAAATCCGGGGCGGCGCAGCTCGACATTGTCGAGCACATCGGCGTCCTCGCTAATCTCGGCTGGCCCAGGAAGCTGCTGCTCTGGCAATTGGCGCGCGTGGTGAAGTGCAGCTTGAACTACGCGCGCATTCTCGCCCGCACCTCGCGGGGACGAAACGCCCCATTCGTCGCCGCCCGCCGGATTTTAAAAGCGCTTCCTCACGCTCCACAATCTTCGCCTTACATCCCGGATCCCGTGCCGGTATGCCGGCATGGCAATGAATCCGACTGAAAAGTCCGCGAACCCACGGCCCTCGGCAGTCATCGTTCGCGCCGACCACATCGGCGATCTTGTGCTCACCACGCCGATGATCCGAGCGCTGGCAAAGGCCGGCTGGGACGTGGATGTCGTAGCGCCGCCGATCGTCAAATTGCTCGAGGGAAATCCCCACGTGCGTTCCCTCTACGATTTGCGGGCGATCTGTCCCGACTGGCCCGCCGGCTGGGGCTGCCTGGCCGCATTCCTGCGCCGGCGGAAATACAAGGCAGTCCTCCTGCCATTCGCCCGTCCGCTCCCCCTGCTCTATGCTTCCGCCCTCTCGGGAGCCCGCCACCGCATTGCCATGTGGGCCGGCATCGCCGGGCGGCTCACCGGCCACACCTGCGTGCGCAGCGGTTTTCACGATGAAGCGCGGCCCTATGCGCAAACCATTCTCCGGGCTCTCGGGCCACTTCGAATTCCGGACGATGGCATCCGGCCCGAACTCTTTCCCACGCAGCAGGAAATCCACGACGCGCACGCCGCGCTCGATGCCCATCTTCTACCCGGCGTGCGTGTGGCCATTCATCCCCTCTGCCTCGGCAATACCTGCAATCTGCCGCCCGCGGAATACGCCACCCTCGCGCGGCGCATCCTTGCCGAAACGAATTGGAGCATCGCCATCACCGGTGCTCAGGGCGACGACGACGCATTAAGCAAGGCCGGCTTCCCGCAGGGGACGGACGGACGCCTGTGGATGTGCTGCGGCATGTTCGACCTGCGCGGGCTGGCCGCGCTGTTCACCAGCCTCGACGTCGTGGTGGTGCCGAGCACGGGCCCACTGCACATTGCCCACGCCGTCGGCGCCAAAACTCTCACTCCATTCTGCCCGCAGATTCCCGTGTGCGGACGCATCTGGGGCCATGAGTCCCTCGGCGATTCCGTCATCGAACCCGTGCATCCGCCATGCGACCCGACCGGTCTCCACGGCCCGCATTGCGACTTCAAAGGCCGCCTCACCGCAGACGATCTGTTCGCACGCCTGGCCCGGCAAATCAGCCGTTTGAAATAGCGCACCCGCCCCGGAGCGGCTCGGCTGTCCTCAATCCGGCAACACCGCGACCGAGACGTTGGTATAGGCGATTTTCTGGATGTTCAAAATCCCCATGGAATGCACTTCGTCCAGCGCCCTCACCACATCGTCGCGAAACATGAACGAGTAATCGTGCCAGCAAATCACGCCGCCCGGCCTCACGAGTTGAATCGCAGCCATCGTATCGGCCATCACGCCGGCATGGGAGTGATCGCCATCAATGAAAATCAAATCGAACGACTTCGGCTCCAGCGTGGGCAGCAGGTCCGTGAGCGTGGAGCAAACCGGCTTGATTTTTTTCGATGCCGCGGTGCCGCGAAATCGCATGCCGACCGTGGGGTTGTCCGTTTGAATATCGAGCGTGACGATGCTCGCCTCGTCCGGGCTGTTGAGTGCAAAAAGCAGCGCGCTCTCGCCATACGATGTCCCGACTTCCAAAACCTGCTTTTTGACGAAAGCAGAGCTGATCAACGCCAGGACATAGGAATCCGCCAGCGTGGTGGAAGCCGTGTAGCGCTCCGCCTCGTGCGGCAGATTGCGCGATAGGGCCGGTATTTCGAAAATGCCTTGAAAGGTCACCGGCCTCGTCGCGGCGTCCGGGACGACATCAAAAATATCCCGCAACGGCAGCACCCCGATCGGATAGGAATAAGACCTCAGATTTTGATATCTCGATACGAAGGAATGGATGTTTTTCGGGCGGCTGATCATGTCGCCAAAAAAATCGCGAAGAAATAGGAAGGGTGCGCTGAGCTTCATGGAGTCGTCGGATTGGCATCCGGCAGGCCGGATGTTCAGGAAGCCTCAAGCTAACGAAAATGCGCTTCCGGCAGGGAAGCTAAATAATCCGCGGTCCACCTGCGGAACCGTTTTTGATCACGCCAATCCCCGATGCGCCAGCGCCGATACGCCCTGGTCCACCGTGAACAGCGGCGGCGCGACAGCCAGCACTTCGCGCGATAGCCGCTCGACGTCCGGCGCGAGGTCCGTCTCGCTGTCGAG
>JBOHXO010000649.1:0-13126 GCA_050737475.1 Chthoniobacterales bacterium | reverse complement strand
GGCCCGGCCCGATCTCCACCACATGGTCGCCCGGCTGGATTTCAAGTTGCGCGACGATCCATTTCGCGAGGTTTTGATCAAAAAGAAAGTTCTGCCCAAGCGAGCGTGACGGCGTCATCCCGAGGGCGGCTTCGGCATCTTTTATCTCGGTGATGGTCATTGAGTTGCGCTTTGCGATTCCCAGGTTGTTCGCAAGGACGCTGTGAATAATTCCAAGGAAAAACGCGAAGTTGCTCGCAGGTTATTCACACGCCATTCCGCCCGCAAGGTTTGCGACAAAAACCCGCCTTGTGGCGCACGCACAAATGGGGCAGCGTCTCGCCGTATGAAAAAATCGGGTTGCGCGATCATCGTGCTCTTCCTGGCCTTGTGCCTGAGCATTTTCCTCAACGGCGCGCTCCTGCTCGGCCTCGGTGCCAGGTCGCACGGCGTGCGACTCGAGAAGCCGAAGAAGTTCGAGGAGCAGGTCGTCGTGGATGGATACGGCGATGCGAAGATTGCGATCATTCCGCTCGAAGGCATCATTTCCTACGGCGCGGAGGGCGCGCTCGGCAATTCGATGGTGGAGGATCTCAAGGCCGCATTCCGTCAGGCGGAGGAGGATCCTTCGGTCAAGGCCGTGGTGATGAGCGTGGATTCGCCCGGCGGCGAGGTGACCGCATCCGACGCGATCTACAACGAGATCAAACGCTTCAAGAAACACAAACCCGTCGTCTATTTCATGAACAGCCTCGGGGCGTCCGGCGCCTATTACGCTTCGTGCGGCGCGACGTGGGTGATGTGCAACGAAACAACATTCACCGGCAGCATCGGCGTGATCATTTCCACGCTCAACTACCGCGACCTCTTCGGAAAAATCGGGCTGCAATCCGTCGTCTTCAAAAGCGGCAAGTTCAAGGACATGCTCAACGGCGCGCGCGAGATGACGCCCGAGGAGAGCGCCTACATCCAGGGCCTCGTGATGCAGACCTACAGCCGCTTCGTCGGCATCGTCGCAAAGGCACGCAAGCTCGACGAAACCATGCTCCGCAACGGCGTGGCCGACGGCCGCGTGATGAGCGGCACCGACGCCTACAACGCAAAACTCGTGGACCAGCTCGGCTACATCGAGGACGCCTACGCAAAGGCCCGCGAGCTGGGCGGCGCACCCGATGCGACCATCGTGCTCTACAAGCGGTCGTTCACGCTCTCGAATTTCTTCCAGGCTTTCGGCGAATCCTCGCAATCGAAAACCAACGTGAAGGTTGACCTCCTCCAGGGCATGCCGGACCTCAAGCCCGGCCGCGTCTATCTGCTTCCGCCCTTCTTCGCGCCCTGACACGTGGAGGCGCTGATCCCCTGTTCGATTCTCGGTCTGGCGGGCTGGTGGTGGCTGTTGCGCCGCGCGGCCCGGACCGGCGGGGGACGCGCGCCCGCCGGGCAGTGGCGCATGGGGGACGCATTTTTTGCGGGCACGATCGCGCTCTATTTTATTTTCGTGATCGTTGCGGACAGTGGCGAGCAGCGCACCCTCAAGTCCGGGGATATTCGCGGGACCGTGATTTTCATCGCGATCGCGGTCCTGCTTGTGATCGGAGTCGTCTCTTCGCGCGGGCGGTCGCTGCAGGCCGCATTTGGACTTTCGCCGGATCGTCCGCTGCGAGTGGTTGCAATCGGTGTGGCCTGCATCGCGCTTACTTATCCGGTCGTCGAACTTGCGGTCCTGCTCGCGACGAATCTCGGTGGGGCGGTAAACGAGAACGACGAAATGATGCGGTATTTTCGCAGCGCGCTTCCGATTGGCGATCGCGCATGGGTCATCGTGCTGGTGGTGGTGGCCGCGCCGTTTTTCGAGGAGCTGGTCTTTCGCGGCCTCCTCTACGGGGTGGCCAAACATTACGTCGGTCGCGTGGGGGCGGCGCTCACGATTGCGCTGCTTTTTGCGGCTGTTCACATGAACCTGCCCGCGATGCCCGCCTATTTCCTGCTCGGCATCGCGCTCACGCTGGCTTACGAAATCACAGGCTCGCTCTGGGCATCGGTCGTGATGCACATGCTCTTCAATTCCATCCCAGTCGTCGCTATTTTGTGGTTTCCGAAATGGATTCAATGACGGGCATCTCCGAGGATGAGCTTGTCCGCCGCCTCACGCGGCGTCTGCCGGCGGGTCGTCGCGTGGTGGCCGGAGTGGGGGACGATTGCGCCGCAGTGCGCGTGCCGGGCCGCAAGGAAATCCAATTGCTCAAAACCGACTGCATCGTCGAGGGCGTGCATTTTTTGCGCGAACATCCCGGCGCAAAAGTCGGCTGGAAGGCGCTGTGCCGCGCGATCAGCGACATCGCGGCGTGCGGTGGCAGGCCCGATGCCGCGCTCATCACGATCGCCGCGCCTGCCGACCTCGCGCCATCGTATCTCGACGCGATCTACGCCGGTCTTCGAAAAGCCGCGCGCACATACGGCGTCTCCATCGTCGGCGGCGAGACGGCTCGCTCACCCGGCGCGCTGTTTCTTTCCATCGCGCTCAGCGGCTGGGTGAAACGCGGACGGCTTGTCCTGCGCAGTGGCGGCCGCGCGAAGGATGCGTTGTTCGTCACCGGCCGGCTCGGCGGTTCCTTTGCCAGCGGGCGGCATCTCGCCTTTTCACCCCGCGTCCACGAAGCAAGGTGGCTCGTCGCGAATTTCGACATTCACGCGATGATGGACTTGAGCGACGGCCTTGGCACCGATCTGCCGCGGTTCGCGAATTCCAGCCGGAAGGGTTACGAAGTGAACCTCGCGGCCATTCCCCGACACTCCGGCTGCACCGTCGGACACGCGATGTCGGATGGGGAGGATTACGAGCTGCTCTTCGCCATTGCATCGAACGATGCCGAGGCACTGACGGCAGCATGGCGTCAAAAATTTCCGCGTGTGCCTCTCTCTCGCATCGGAACTTTGCTCTCGGATCGGAAGCTCCGCACGCCGCTTGTCGCGGGATATACGCATTTTTCCGATTGTCAGGCGGTGGAGAAATCTGACTGATAGGCGCTGCCGTGATTCGTCTGAATTACCACTCCCCGGGCACGCCTCCGGCAACGTTGAAGCCGCGCGTGGAGCCGCATATGGGGCCCTGCACGATCACGCTCATTCAATACGACGCGGAAACGATCTTCGAAGCGGAGATCGAGACGTTCGAGGATTTGATGGAGCGATTCGATCCGGCGAAGGTGAACTGGATCAATATTGACGGGCTGCACGATCTCGAGTTGCTGCGCAAGCTCGCGGAGCGTTTCGCGATTCATCCGCTGGCGCTGGAGGACGTGCTCAACACGTCGCAGAGGCCCAAGGTCGAGCCCTACGACGACAATATTTTCATCGTGAGTGAGATGGCCTACTTCGAGGAGGGCGAGAAGTCGCTGGCGTTCGAGCAGGTGAGTCTTTTTCTCGGCGACGCATTCCTGCTCACGTTCCAGGAAGAAAAAGGCCGCGACGCCTTCGAGCTTGTGCGCAAGCGGCTGCGCGCGGGCCGCGGATTCGCCCGGCAGCGCAAGGCCGATTACCTCGCCTATGCGCTGCTCGATGCGATCGTGGACCATTTCTTCCCGATTCTCGAAAGCCTTGGCGACGCCATCGAGGAGATCGAGGAGGAGCTGCTCGAGCATCCGACCAAGGCCACGCTGCGCCGGCTCTACGAGGGGAAGCGGTTGCTCGTGCAGTTGCGCCGCGCGTCGTGGCCGCATCGCGAGATCGTGAATGCGCTTATGCGCGACGAGAGCGGACGCGTGACCAAGGAGACGACGGTTTTCCTGCGCGATTGCTACGACCACATCACGCAGATCATCGATATCATCGAGAGCTATCGCGACATCAGCGCCGGACTCATGGACGTCTATCTTTCCAGCCTCGGCTTTCGCACGAACGAGATCATGCGCGTGCTCACGATTGTCTCGACGTTCTTCATCCCGCTCACGTTCGTCGCCGGCGTGTATGGCATGAATTTCAACACGGACAGCCCCTGGAACATGCCGGAACTGCACTGGAAGTATGGCTATCTCTACTTCTGGGGGATTTGTGCGGCGGTTACGGCGTTCACACTTTACGTGGCGAAGCGGAACAAATGGCTGTAGCACGCGTGCTCATTCTCACCGCCGGTTTCGGGGAGGGGCACAATGCTGCCGCACGCAATCTTCGCGACGCATTGACCGCCGCGGATCCCGCCGTGCAGGTCGAGATGCGCGACGTCTTCGCCGAGGCCTACGGATGGGTCACCCGTTTGGCGGTGCGCGCGTATCTTTTCGTGATCAACCGCCTGCCCGGCGTGTGGAATCTGGTGTTCCAGTGGATGGATCGCTCGAGCGCGACGGCGGATCGCATCGGCGTCTTCGGCCGGGCGGTGCGAGTGCTGCGTGGAATTCTGGATGAGTTCCGGCCCGACGTTGTCGTCAGCGTTTATCCCGGTTGCACGCACCTCCTCGATCATCTTTCCGCGAAAAAAAATCGCACGTTTCGACAAATCGTCATCGTCACCGACTCGCTTACCGTGAATCGCCTGTGGCATGCGGGCTACGCCGACTGGTATCTCGTCGCGAACGAAGCGACGGCTGCGGTGATGCGCGATCATGGCGTGCCAGCCGGGATCGTTCGAGTGAGTGGATTTCCGGTGCCTGCGTTTTTCGCGGATTGGAAGGAACCCAAGGTGGCTCCTGCTCCCGGCGGGTCGTGGCGCGTGTTGTTCATGGTGAATTCCGGCAAGCACATCGCCGTCGAGGTGGTGCGTGAACTTTTGAAAATCGAGGGCATCGAACTTTCGATAACGGTCGGCCGCGACGAAGTTCTCGAGCAGCGAATCCGGGCGGTTGTTGAGGAGTCACGCAGCGCCGCGTCCGTCCATGGCTGGACGAAGGAACTGCCGCGGCTGATCGCATCCGCGCATGTTGTCATCAGCAAGGCCGGTGGGGCGACCGTCCAGGAATGTCTCGCGGCAGCGAGTCCGATGATCGTCAGTCAGGTGGTTCCCGGCCAGGAGGAGGGGAATGCGCGGCTCATTGATGAAGCGGGTGCCGGAAAAATTGCGGTCACTCCCGCGGCCATCTCAACCGCCGTGGGCGAGGCATTTCGGGATGGCGGAACGGTCTGGAGTCGCTGGCATGACGCGGCGATCAAACTCGGCCGTCCAAATGCTTCGCGCGAAATCGCGGAGTGGATTTTGAGCGACTAGATTTCACGCAGGCCCGACATGGGAAAGTGCGGCGAGCAGGGCATCGGCCGGCTTGTCCGAATTGACACGAAGCGCGAGTTCTTCGCACCGGCTTTGCTGCGCGAGCAGGACGTCCAACTCACGAACAAGGGCTTGCGCCGTGAATTCACGCGGCCAGAGGAAGCTTCCCGCGCCGAGTCGGCGAACGCGATCCGCGTTGTCCGGCTGGTCGTGGGCGAGGGGCATGATGAGCTGGGGAATTCCCGCGGCAAAGGCCTGCGATGTCGTGCCGATGCCGCCGTGATGCACGATCGCGGAGCAGCGCGGCAGCACGTCGCTGAACGGCAGGTAATCGAAATGACGCACCGTGGACGGAAGGTTCGCGGGAAGTTGATCCGGGTATCGCGTTACAAAAATCGCGCGCCGTTTTGAAGTCACGCAGGCGCCGAGCGCTGCGTCGAAAAAAGCGCGGCCCTGCGCCATCGCTGTTCCCGGCGTGAATAGAACAGGCGTTTCTCCAGCGGCAAGAAACGCTTCGAGTTCCGGATTTGTCGTGTGGTGGCTCGCGAGATCCTCGAGCGGGAAGCCGATGCAGCGGGCGTTCGCGGGCCAGTCGTGCTGCGGCGCGGCATACCATTCCGGCCAGAGGCAAAGCACGCCGTTGGGCGATTGCCACCAGTCGCGAAAAGCATTGCGAGGCGGCTGCACACCCTGCTCGCGACAGGCGCGCACGACACCCGGCGACACGACGCGATTCATTTTAAGATCAATCAGCGCGAACATGACGCGCTTCAACCAGCGAGGGATGGTTTGCAGATATTCGAAGCCGCGACCGAAATACGCGGTCTCGTAAATGCTGCGGAAAATGCTCGGCTGGAGATTGACCGTGATCAGCGGCAGGCCGAGTTTTTCCCGCGCGAGCCTTGCGCCGAAGGCGGTGCAGGGCGCGAGCAGGATCGGCTTTTCGTTTCCGGCCGTCTGGCGGATGAGATCGAAATACCGCGCCGTGATGTCCCCCGCATATCCCAGCACGACCGTCGTGCCTGCGATGGGGTGCCAGATTTTTGGATCATCGGTGAGCGCATGGTATTCGTCCTCGGTGCCGATCGGGACGTGATGCAGGCCCGCCGACTCGACCTGCCTGGCGAAATACGGATTCGCGATAACCGTCACATCATGACCGCGCTCGTGCAGGTGCCGGCCGGTCCAGAGGAACGGATTCACGTCACCCGAGCTGCCGATCGGCAGGAGGATGAACCGGCTCATCGGCGGTGGAAAATATCCGGTAAAATCGCGAGCGCGACGTCGGCGCAGCCGCGCATTTTTCCGAGGTCCTTCACGGAGGAAGCAAATGCGGATGATCCGGCGCAGTCAAGGTGTGCGCGAAGGCTGGAAATTTCGCACCGGTGCAGGCAGGCTGCGCGCTCGATGGGATTCAAACTTTCCACGGGATCGTCGCAAGCCCCCAAAAGCACGGTTGGAAAACTCGGTCAGTCGCTATTCTTCGCGATTTTTTTTGTTGTGGGGCTCGTGTTCCTCGGCCTCGTGGGTTCGGTTGTCGTGGATGGCCTGAGGCCGGTGTTTTGGGAAAAAGCGCCGGCCACGATTTTGAGCAGCGGGGTGAAGAAGCACGATGATTCCTTCCGCGCCGAGGTTCGCTACGCCTATCGCTGGAAAGGGCGCGACTACACATCGGACGTCTTTTCGCACATCAAGGTGAATTATAATCACTACGATGAGGCGAATGCGCTCCTGACCGCCTTTCCGCCAGGCGCGAAGACGACCTGCCGCGTGAATCCCGGCAATCCCTACGAAGCGGTTCTGGAAATCGGCAACTTGTGGTTCTCGTTGTTTGTGTTCCTTCCACTTGTGTTCGTCGGTGTTGGCGGTGGCGGCATTTGGTGGACATGGACGTCTCGCGGTGCGCGCACGGCCAGCACTTCGCTTTCCGAGTCCGCCTCGCTGGGCTGGAAATCGCGCCTTGGAGCCATCTTGTTTGGCGGGGTGTTCTTGATTGTCGGCCTCGCGATTTTTGCATCTTTTTCGCTGCCGATGTGGCAGCGCGGCGTTGGTTCGCTGCGATGGGTCAGCACGCCGTGCACGATCCTCTCGGGGTGGACGGATCGCGCACAATGCTGCGTCAGGATCACCTACCGCTACACGTTCGAGGAGCGGGAATATCAATCGGATCGTTACGACGCGTCGGGAGATTCCCCGGACAATCCGCCGCGGAGCTATCGAAAGGATGGCAATGCGACCTGCTACGTGAATCCCAAAAAGCCATACGAGGCTGTGCTCGAGCCCGGCCTCGGCTGGCGCTCGCTTTTTGGATTGTTTCCGTTTCCGTTCATCGCGGCCGGTTTGTTTGTGATGGTAAAAGGGGGCGCGAAGCGGGCGCCGGTAAAACCACTCGCGCCCGGTATTGTGCATTCCGAGGGCCCAGTCGAGATGTGCGCCGCTTCGTCGCCGCTGAAGCGGGTGATCATCATGCTGTGCGTCGCGCTATTCTGGAACGGAATCGTTTCCGTTTTCCTCACCACGGCGGTGGGGAAATTCCAATCCGGCCATCCCGATTGGTTCCTGACGCTGTTCCTTGTGCCATTCGTGGCGGTCGGATTGTTTCTCGTCGGCGCATTCGTCAGCGCGTTGCTTGCGCTTTCCAATCCACGTGTCCGATTGTGGGTGAATCCCGCCGCGCTCGCGCCGGGTCGGGCCGTCAATGTGTCGTGGGAACTGACCGGTGCCGTGCGGCGCATCAGCAAATTCTGGATTTACCTTGAGGGTCGCGAGGAGGCGACCTATCGGCAGGGCAGTTCGACGGCGACGGACAAGTCGGTATTTGCGCGGCTGCCGATCGTCGCAATTTCGTCATCATGGATGGAGATGCTGCGCGGCGACGGCACGATCAAAATTCCCGCGGATGCCCCGCCGACGTTTCATGCGTCGAACAATAAAATCGTGTGGGAAATCAAGGTGCGCGGCGAAATAGGGTACTGGCCGGATGTGACGCAGGAATACGAAATCCCGGTCGTGCAGGAGACAAAGTCATGAGCACGGGGGAGGCAAAACTCGTTATCGCCGGATCGGCATTCACGCCCGGCGAGCGCATATCCGGAGATGCATTGTGGAAACTGTCCACGAGCCCTCGCGAGGTGGTGTTGAGGCTCTTCTGGCACACCAAGGGGAAGGGCACGCGCGATAGCGAAACTGTCTGGGAGCAGGCATTCGAGGCCCCGCTTTCCGACGAGCAGCGAAATTTTTCGGTCGAGGCGCCTGCGTTCCCTCCGAGTTTTTCCGGGGACTTGATTTCGCTGCTGTGGTCCATCGAGCTTGTGATTGACGGGAGCGGAATGGCTGTCGCCGAAATCGTGATCGCGCCCAACGGTACCGAGGTGAATTTGCAGCGCGAGGAATGGCTCGCGATGGAAGCGCCGTGGGACAAGCCGAAGATTCCCTGGATAAAATCCCGATGAGGGCACGCGACAATCCTTTCCGCAGCGAATGCGTGGATGCGTTGCGCTATCGGGCGGAAGGATTTTCGTGGACCGCCCTGGAGCAACGACTCGAGACGCAACGCGGACGGGGAGCAATCGTCGGTCCGCAGGGGCATGGCAAGACGACGCTGCTGCGCGAATGGGCGGGACGATGCGAGGCCGCGGGCGAGCGGGTGATCCGGATTCGGCTGCGCGAGGAGCAGCGATTTCTCGACGCGGCGCAACAGGCGGCACTGCGCGATTGCGCCGGCGCGCGCATATTCGCCGACAGTGCCGAGCAACTCGCCTTTGTCGGGTGGCTGGATTTGCGCTGGCGCACACGTCGGGCGGAAAGCCTCGTCATCACGACTCACAGCCCGGGGCGATTGCGCCCGCTTCAAAAATGTGACACGAGCCCTGCATTGCTCCGGGAACTCGTGCAGGAACTCACCGGGTCTTCGCTCGAATGCGCCGCGCTATGGCGACGCCACAATGGAAATGTGCGCGAAGCATTGCGCGAACTCTACGGGGCGGCATTGAATCATTCGCGCGCATCCAATCATGCGCTGACGGAACGAATTTCGTCGGGAAGCTTCGCCTTCGGACCGAAAGTTGATGCGATTAAAATCGCAACGCTCAGCCCGGCGAGAAGTGCAATATCAACGCCTGACGGAATGAGCTTCGATCCACCCGGGAACTGGCCGAGCGCCGAAATCACCGCGAGGCCGATGCCGTAGGGCACGAGCCAGAGCATGCCGACGAGATCGAGACTTTCCTGTGGGGCGCGCAGTTTTTTGACGATGACAAATAAAATCGAGAGCGCCGCAAGAAGTCCGAAGCAAACGCGATTTGTCTGCCAGCCGCACCAATAGACGATCGTGTTTGCCGCAAAAAATGCGATGACGCAAAGCAGGCGATGCGCGGGCAGGCGGAAGGGGCGCGCCACATCGGGCGCACTGCGGCGAAGCGCCATCAATGCCGGCGGCCCGAATGCCAGCGAGAGAATCTGGATGGACGAGATGAAACTCACGATGGATTGCCACGTTTGCGATGGCGCGAAGAAGCAGAGGCCGACGAGAAAATTCACGCCGACGGCAAAGGCTGGCACGCCGCGGCGATTGAGCATGGTAAATATTTCCGGGAGCTGCCGGTTGCGCGCCATTGCGTAGGAAAGCCGCGCAGAGGCCGCGCAGAAAACCAGTCCGCAGCCGCCCGGTGAGACGATAGAGTCAACGAAGATGAGTTTTACAAGCCATACGAGGCCGGCGGCGGCGGCGAGTTGGACAAACGGTCCCGTCTGCACATGACTCGAGAGGCCGCTCCATCCGTGCGCGAGGCTGGATGCAGGCAGGGCGCCGAGGAATGCGATCTGGATGAGAATGTAAATCGCGCCGGTGATGAGCACGGAACCGACCAACGCCAGCGGGATGTCGCGTTGCGGATTTTTTGCCTCGCCCGCCATTTCGATCGCGGCGCGGAAGCCGAGCATCGCGAAGAGCGTGCCGCCCGTGGAGACCGCCGTGAACACGCCGCTCCAGCCAGCGGGCATCATTCCTCCGAAGTTCGTAAAATTCGTGGAGTGGAACGAAACCGCGATCAGCGAGACCGGGATAAGCACGGGCACGATGATTTTCCAGATGGTGATGATCCTGTTCGATTCGCCGAGCCATTGGACGCCGAGCAAATTGATCGCGGACATGATCAGAAGCAGAACCGCGCAGACGCCAATGCCGTAACCGGAGAGCGTGCGCGTCGCAACGTCCGCGACAAGCCACGGCATCGCATCGGAAAGATAGCGCACCATCGCCTGCACTTCGATCGGCGCGATTGCGACATAGCCGAGCCAGCACGCGATGCCGGCGAGGAATCCCGCGAGATTGCCATGCGAGAAATACGAGAACCTCGCGAGCCCGCCCGCCACGGGAAACGCCGCGCCGAGCTCCGCAAACACAAGCGCGAGCAATAGCGCGGCTCCGGCGCTGATCACCCAACTCACGATTGCCGCCGGCCCCGCTGCCTGCGCGGCAAAGAGCGGCGCGAACAGCCACGCCGAGCCGATGACCGCGCCGACCGAGACGAAGAGCATCTGGCTCAGGCCAAGGCTGCGATGAAGATCGTTCGGCATCCGGGGGATACTGCCGATGCACCGGGAATGCGTCGAGCGCGCCGGAGCCGGTGGATGATTTTGATGGACGCTCGCTCGCGTCGCCTTCTATTCGACGGGGCACCGCATGGCCGCTCACGACTCATTCCGCCCCGCGTCCCGCTGGCTTGCGCTTGCCGGAGTTTGTCTGGGGGTGTTCATGTACGCCCTCGACGCGAGTATCGTGAATATCGCGGTGCCGACGCTCATCCGGGAGTTGCACACCACGATCACCGCCGTGCAGTGGGTGATTCAGGCTTACCTGGGCGTCGTTGTTTTGCTCCTGCTTCCTCTCTCTCGCGCGGCGGCACGACTTGGTCAAAAGCGGATTTTTCTGCTCGGCATTCTGCTGTTCACCGTCGGGTCATTTCTATGCGGCACGGCGGACACGATTGAAGCGCTGATCGGATTTCGCATCATGCAGGCGGTCGGTGCGGCGTGCATTGCATCGTTGATGGCTTCGATTGTCGGCGCCGTGTTTCCGCCAGGCCAGCTCGCGCAGGCGCTTGGCATCGTTGCCGCGACCGCCACGCTCGGCACGTCGCTCGGGCCTACGATCGGCGGATTTTTGATAGATGCGACGAGCTGGCACTCCATCTTCCTGGTGAATATCCCGGTGGGGGTTGTCGCGTTTGCGCTCGTTACGTATGCGCTGCCGAAAAGTTCCCGGGAAGCCGGGGATCCGGGGCATTTGATGTGGGGCGATTATCTCACGATTTTCAAGGACGCTCGATTGCGCAACGGTATCGGCGGACGGCTGGCGTGCATGATGGCAAATGGCGCGTTTCTATTTCTCACACCGCTGCTTTTGGAAAACGCGCTTCATTATTCGACGTCCAAGGCGGGATTGTTTCTTGCTGCGGCACCCATTCTCGTCGGGCTGACTTCGCCGCTGTTCGGCTCGCTCGCGGATCGTTACGGACGGCGGAGGTTTCTCCTCGCCGGTTTGCTCGGCATGATCCTCGGCACACTCGTGATGCACACTTTTTCGGACGCGATGAGCGAGGGTGGGTTTTTGTTGCGCGTCGCAGTTTGGGGAGTGGGCATGGGAATGTTCAACGCGCCAAACGCCGCAGCGGTGATGGCGGCCGCCCCGAAACGGCTGGCGGATGGCGCTTCTGCGTTGCTTTCAATGGGGATCATTCTCGGGCAGTTCATCGGCGTCGCTGCAGGCGGCGCGCTGTTTCATTGGTTCGCGTTCGGCGCCGGCACCGGCGCGGATGCGGACAAAATCATTGATCTCGATCCGGCCGCTCTCGCGGGTGCGGTCGCAAACACACTCCCTGTCTTTGCGCTTCCGTTGATCGTGATCCTCGCATTGAGCTTGATGACGCGTCGCAAGGCTCCGGCGTCGGGAAGTCTTTCTTCCGGAGGATAATCATGGGAATAAATTTCCGGTTCATCCTCCCATGAAAATCCTTGCCGCCCTGCTGGCCGTTCTCGGCGCAGTGCCCTGCGCGAATTCCGTCGCCGCGGAACTTCATGGCGGATGGGCCGTGTGGGTGCCCTACCAATATGAAAAAGCTTCCCCCGGAGGCCTGAAAACGCTCAGCGGTCTCGATATCGAAGTCATGCGAGCCGCGTCGGATATCGCGGGCCTCGACGTCTCATTTGAACAAACGCCATGGTCCGAAAATCTCCGCGCTGTCGCGGACGGAAAGCTCGACTTCGCGCTGGGTGCCACTCGCGAAACCTCGCGTGAAGTTTATGCGCGGTTTTCGCGTCCCTACCGCAAGGAATCCATTTATCTTTTCACGCGCAGCGGTGACGGGAGGAAATGGAGGGCCGCGTCTCCGATCGAGAGCTTGAAGGGAATTCGCGAGCGGGGAGGGAAGCTGGCTGTCGAGGCTGGATATTACTACGGTCCCGAGGTCGCAGCGATTCTGGCGGAGCCGACGGACAGGCAATGGGTCATTCGTGTGCCCGACCCATCCGCCGCGCTTTCCGCGCTCATTTCCGGGGAGGCGGATGCCATGCTTTCGGATCGCGTTGCCGGCCCCAGCGTTGCCTGGGACGCCCGCAGCCTCAACAAAATCGAAGAACTGTCCGGTCCGCTCTACGAAACCGATCTGTGCTTCGCGTTCAGCAAAAAAACAGTTTCGCCGGAGATGGTCGCATCCTACGACCGCGCGCTGGATTCCTTGAAATCCTCCGGTGAACTCGAGCGCATGACCCGGCATTACCTCGTGCCGCGCCTGCTGATGATCACGCTGGGCACGACATGGTTTTCCGCATTGGAAATTATCGGCATTGTCGCGTTTGCAATTTCCGGCGTCATCATCGCACGACGTGAAAACTACGACATCATCGGTGCGGCGGTGCTCGCATTTCTTCCCGCGCTCGGGGGTGGAGTTC
>JBOHXO010000648.1:0-3455 GCA_050737475.1 Chthoniobacterales bacterium | reverse complement strand
AGCCGCCTCCGATTCCATTGACCTCGGCCGTGGGACGCGCGCCGATGCGCTCGACGGCGTTGTAGCCGGCTTCGCCGAATAATGCAGGCGCTCCGGTCTGCGCGAGCAGATCCGCGTCGGTGACCGGACACTCCGCCGCGGCGGCGCGCTCCCAATCCGCGAGCGGCTGCACGTCGTCGTAGAAACCGGGAATCAACACGCGGCCTTCATCGTCGTGCAGGCTGGCGACGAGCCGCGCGGCGGCGGTTGCGGGATTCATCACGGCACCGCCGTAGACGCCGGAATGCAAATCCACCGAGGGACCTTTCACGCGCACTTCCATCGCGGCGATGCCGCGCATCGCGTAGGAAAGCGTGGGATGAAAATCCGCGGCCATGCCGTTGTCGGAAATGCAGATCACGTCGCACGCGAGTTCGTCGCGATGCTCGCGCAAAAACGCATCGAGGCTCGGGCTGCCGATTTCCTCCTCGCCCTCGATGAGGAAAATCACATTCACCGGCAGCTCGCCATCGCGCGCGAGCATTTCACGCACGCCGAGAATGTGCGCGAGAATCTGGCCCTTGTTGTCGGTCGAGCCGCGCGCGTAGATGCGGTCGTTGCGCAGCGTCGGTTCGAACGGCGGCGACTCCCAAAGCTCGAGCGGATCGGGCGGCTGCACATCGTAGTGGCCGTAAATGAGGACGGTTCGTTTGGCGGAATCGTGCGGAGTCCGCGCCAGCACCACCGGCTGGCCCGCGGTGGGCAGGGTGTCGGCGTGCAAACCGATGGATTGCAGCAGCGTGGCGAGCCATCCGGCGCATTTTTGGAGGTCGGGGGAGTGCTCGGATTGGGTTGAAATTGTCGGAAAACGGAGGAATTTCAACAGAAGGGTCAAAGGCTCGTCTTGGGGTGGCATATACTATATGTTGTGGTTGTGAATAACTTTTCCGACTAGGAATAGTGGTTTTTGGTTGCCCGGGGCGTTGTTCGCTCACTAGTCTCTTCGCCAAATCCTAGAGAACTTCCCATGCATCTTCAATCCCTCGAAATGATCGGGTTCAAATCCTTTGCCCCGAAGACCGTCCTGCACTTCAACGAGGGGGTGACCGCGGTGGTCGGCCCGAACGGTTGCGGCAAATCCAACGTGCTCGACGCGCTGCGCTGGGTGCTCGGCGAGCAGTCGGCGAAGGCATTGCGCGGCGGCGAAATGGCGGATGTGATTTTCAGCGGCACGGACAGCCGGCAGGCGCTCGGCATGGCGGAAGTGTCGCTCACTTTTGCGGATTGTGAAAAGGAACTCGGTGTCGAGTGGAACGAAGTGCGCATCACGCGGCGCGTGTTTCGCGACGGCAAGAGCGAGTATTTGCTGAACAAGGCGCCGTGCCGGTTGAAGGACATCCACCAGCTTTTCATGGATACCGGCATCGGCCGCAGCGCGTATTCGATCATGGAGCAGGGGAAGATTGATGCGATCCTGTCGAGCCGTCCGGAGGATCGTCGCGCGATTTTCGAGGAGGCCGCGGGCATCACGAAATACAAGGCGCAGAAAAAAGAAGCGCTGCGCAAACTCGAATACACCGAGGCGAACCTGCTGCGCGTTTCCGACATCATCAAGGAGGTCAAGCGGCAGATCGGCTCGCTGCAGCGCCAGGCCGGGAAGGCGCGCCGCTATCAGGCGCTGGTGGACGAACTGCGGACGTTCGACACGCATCTCTCGCATCGCAATTTCACGAATTTCCGCGCGGAACTCAGCGATGTGAAGGCCCAACTCGGGTCGCAGGAGGAGGCGCGCGCCACGCACGAAAGCGAGATCGAGCAACGCGAATCGGAACTCGGCGGATATCGTGCGAACCTTGGCGAGATCGAGCGCAACCTCACCGTCGTGCGCGACGAAATCCAGTCGCAGCGCAACAGCATCTACGCCGCGGAGACCCGCATCGCATCGAACGCAGAGCGCGTCGGCGAGACACGGGACTTGATCGAGCGCAACCGTCTCGAGATCGCCTCGTGTGAGGAGAAACGCCGTGAGCAGGAGAATCAGATCGCCCGCACCGACGCGATGATCGCGGAAATGCTGGAGATTCTGCGCGCAGGCGAATCCCAGCTGAGCGAAGCAAATGAGCGGCTGCGCGGGGTTCGCGAGGATCGCGTGAAGGAGGAGCAGGCCGCGCAGGCATTGCACTCCGAGATCGGCCAGATCGAGGCGCGGCTCAGCACGCTGCGCCGTGATGTGTCCGCCGCGGCGGGCCGTCGCGAAGCGGGCGAGGCGCGGCTGCAGGTTTTGCGAAACGAAGAGGCGAGCGCCTCGGAGTCGCTCTCCGCGACGGAAGCGCGCGCTGCCGAGTCGCGCAGCCGCATCGAATCCGCCACCGCGGAACTCGCGTCCGTGCAGACGGAATCCGACGAGGCGCAGATGGCGGCCGACGACGCCCAGCGTGTGCGTCAGCAGGTCGAGGCCGAGTTGAACGCCGCGATGCGCACGCTCACCGAGCAGGAGTCGAAGATCGAGGTGCTGCGACAGCTCACCGAGTCCGGCGAAGGTTTTGGCGAAGGTGCGCAGGCGGTGTTACGCGGCCTGGATAATCCCGAATTTTTCAAGCCTGCGGTCCATGGCGCACTCGCGTCGCTCATCGAGGTGGATTCGCAATACATCCCCGCGATCGAGGCCGCGCTGGGTGCGAATCTGCAGGCGATCATATTCAAGGATCCCGCCGTCGCGGAGTCCGCCCTCGCCACGCTCAGCGGAAAAAAGCTTGGCCGCGCCGCGGTCGTGCCACGCGACTGGCTTGCGCCGGAGGCCTCGAACATCTCGCAGTCGCTTCCCGAGGGCGCGCTGGCATGGGCTGAGGATTGTGTGCGCATTGCCGATCCATCGGGCGTGCTTGCGAAACAATTGCTCGCCGGGATCGCCGTGGTGGAGCAGGCCGAGACGGCGTTCGCGCTCAAGGCGCAGCATCGCACGCTGGGATTCGTGACACTTGGCGGGGAATTTATTTCCCGCGAGGGCATTGTCCATGGCGGCAGCGGCGGCGACGGGTCGGGATCCGTGCTTGCCCGCAAAAACCAGATGCTGGCGCTGGAGCATGACATCGCGGCCAGCTCGGCTATTGTGGCCGGCTTGCAGGCCCGCCGCAGCGAGGCCGTTTCCATTCTCGATCTCGCCCACGACCGGCTGCGCTCGGTTCGCGAAGCCGTGCAGGCCGCGCAGGTGGCCGATTCCACGGCGCGAAGCGAAGGAGCCATGATCGAGCGGCAACTTGCCGAGGCAGGCCGCCGGCGTGACACGCTTGCAAGCGAGGCGGCGACGCTCGAGCAAACGGTCGTGGAAGCCACGAGCCGTGCTGCGGAATTCGAGACGGGCGTGAAGAGCCTCGAGGAATCGCTGCAGGCCGCGCGTTCGCGTCAGGGCGAAGCACAGGCGCACAACGAAACCGCGCGCGACCGCGAGCGGCTCGCGACGGACGAACTCAACGAAC
>JBOHXO010000647.1:0-8757 GCA_050737475.1 Chthoniobacterales bacterium | reverse complement strand
CGTCCACGCCCAGCGCATCGCGCCACATGCTCTGCAGTTCGACGGCGATCGCCTCGTTCAGCTCGGCTTCGTTGTAAAGATAACGCACGAGCGGAAACCCGGCGCCATTCGGGTAGCCCGCCTCCGCGAGGAGCTTGCGCGCGCCCTCGGGATCGTAGGGAATCCCCGCCGGCGCGATGTAGCCGTCAATGCCGGGCGGCACGAGCGTGGTCGCGGCCACCTCGCCGGCACGCGTGATTTTTTTCACGATGCGCTCGCGGTTCACGGACATCGAAAATGCGCGCCTCACGCGTTCGTCAACGAACGCCCCTTTTGCGCAATTGAAGCGGAGAAAATTCGCGCCGAGGAATGGCGCCGCATGGAAGTCCGCGCGCTTTTTCAAATCGTCGAGCAGCGCGGGAGGCGTGAGCCCCTTGTCGAGCGCGAGGTCGGCCTCGCCCTTCGCGTAGAAATTGTAGGCGACATTGGCCTTCGAAATCGGGAGCACATCCACGATCTCGAGCGCGACGTTCGCGCGGTCCCAATAGAGCGGATTTTTGCGCAGGCGGATGTGATCGTTGATGCGCCAGTCCTCGAGCACGTAGGCGCCGTTGCCGACGATGCGGCCAGGCTTGATCCAGTCGTCGCCGAATTTTTCGATCACGCGCACCGGTGCGGGCTGCAGCGGCGGAGTGGCGCACAGGTCGAGGAAGAACGGCGTGGGATTTTCCAGCGTGACTTCGAGCGTGCGGTCATCGAGCGCGCGCACGCCGACCTTTGAAAAATCCTTCAACTTCCCCTCGGCGAAATCCTTCGCGTTCTTGATGTAGAAAAGCTGGTAGTTGTAAGAGGCCGCGGTCTCCGGCGTGAGCGTGCGCTTCCACGACTCGACGAAATCCCGCGCCGTCATCGGTTCGCCATCGCTCCACTTCGCATCGGGGCGCAGCTTGAAGACGTAGGTCTTTTTATCGGGCGAGATCGTCCATGATTCCGCCACGCCCGGCACCGCACGGCCCTGGCGGTCGAAGGTCGTGAGCCCCTCGAAAAGCGACTCCACGATGCGCAGTTCCGGCTGGCCGGTGATGATTGCTGGATCGAGCGTCTCCGGCTCCGCCCCGTTCAGCATCACCAGATCGGCCCGTTTTTCCTTGGAACCGCATCCGGCAAAAAAAATGCAAATACTTGCAAGTGCACCCATCCATTGATAGGAACGCACACGAATCTTCAACATGGAGCTTCCATACGCCCCCAGACGGGAAACTGCAATCGTGCCGCTAGTATTGGCAATTCTCTGTTTGTTTTTGGGAATGGCTCTGCTGCTGGCCCGCTAGCGGAATCCGCTTTTGACGCAGCCCCCTTGCGCCGGCTAACCTCGTCGCATGAGCACCCTCCCCACCCCCGGTATCACCGGAAAAAGCCGCGGCTGGCTCACCTTCCTCGGCATCTTCTCGATCCTCGTCGGAATTTTTGCGATCGCGTTTCCGCTCGCGGCGTCCGTCGCGATCTCGCAGGTCATCGGAATCATCCTCGTCGTGAGCGGCGTCTTCTCGCTTGGCGCCGTCCTTTTCGGCGAGGAGAAAAACCACCGTATCGCGACGGTCGTGCTCGCGCTCATCCGGCTGGCTGTCGGCATGATGCTCCTGCTCTTCATCAAGTCCGGAGTGATCGCGCTCACCGCGTTGCTCGGGTTCTTTTTCCTCGCGGAGGGCGCGACGTTCATCTTCTCGGCGATGGCGTTGCGCCATAATCGTGCGTGGCCGCTCATGCTGATCAACGGCCTCGTCGCGCTGCTGCTCGGCTGGATGATTTTTTCGAATATCCCGTCCAGCGCCGCGTGGGCCACCGGCCTGCTCTACGGCATCAATTCCATTTTCTACGGCGTCGCGCTGCTCGGATTTTCCGCCATGCATGGCAAAAGCGCATAGCGCGCATGGGGCATGACTGCATTGCAATCCATCGGCCGAGGTGGGACGGTTGATTGGATGACGACACTCGAAACTTTTCACCCGCCCTCGCGCCTGCTCCTCGGCCCCGGCCCCAGCATGGCCGCACCATCCGTGCTCGAAGCGCTGTCGCGTCCGCTGCTCGGCCACCTCGATCCCGCGTTCGTCGGGATGATGGACCAGATCAAGGAAATGCTGCGCGAGGTTTTCCGGACGAAGAACCGCATGACGTTTCCGGTGAGCGGCACGGGCAGCGCGGGCATGGAATTTTGTTTCGTGAATTTGATCGAGCCCGGCGACGAAGTCGTGGTCGGCGTCAACGGCGTGTTCGGCGGCCGCATGGCCGAGGTCGCCGAGCGATGCGGCGCGAAGGTCACTCGCGTCGAGGCCCCGTGGGGCCACATCGTCGAACCGGAGCAAATCGCCGCCGCACTCGCGGGCCGCAAGCCCAAGCTCGTCGCCATCGTGCATGCCGAGACCTCGACGGGCGCGCTCACGCCGATCCCGGAAATTTCCAAACTCGCGCACAAGGCCGGCGCGTTGATGCTCATTGATACCGTCACCTCGCTCGCCGGGTGCCCGGTGGAAATTGACGCATGGGGCATTGATGCCGTCTACAGCGGCACGCAAAAATGCCTGAGCTGCCCGCCCGGCCTCGCGCCCGTCTCGCTCAGCGACCGCGCGCTGGAAGTCGCCGCGCATCGCAAGACGAAAGTGCAGAGCTGGTATCTCGACGTGAACCTCCTCTCATCCTATTGGGGCGCCGAGCGCGTGTATCACCACACCGCGCCCGTCTCGATGAACTACGCATTGCACGAGGCACTGCGTCTCGTGCTCGAGGAAGGCCTCGAAGCCCGCTTCGCGCGCCACGAGCGGAATTATCATCATCTCAAGGAAGGTCTCGCCGAACTTGGTCTCGAGATCGCCTCGCAGCCCGGCCACCAGCTCTGGCAGCTCAATTCCATCACCGTGCCCGAGGGAGTGGATGAGGCCAATGTGCGCGCGCGATTGCTGAAGGACTTCGGCATCGAAATCGGCGCCGGCCTCGGCCCGCTCAAGGGCAAGGTCTGGCGCATCGGCCTGATGGGCGAATCTTCCAGCGTGGACAACGTGGACATCGTGCTGAACGCGCTCGGCCAGATCCTGAGCGAGAACGCGAACTGAGCAGCTACTTCGCGGCCTTGATCGTGAACGGCTCGTCCTTCGTACCGGTCACGAACATGATCAACTTCACCGGTTCCTTGCCGTTGTTTTTGCCGTTGTGGAGCATGTTGACCGTCTCGGCAATGGCGTCGCCCGCCTTGAACGTGTTTGTCTTCCCGCCCTCGAGCTCCACCGTCAGCTCACCGGAAAGCAAATAGGCGTAGGCTGGAAACGGGTGCTTGTGCCAGCCGGTCTCCGCACCGGGCGGAATCTCGACGAGCAACGCCGTGACCTCCGGTTGGTCCACCTTCGGATAGGCAATCGGCTGGCCGCCCGCAGTCGTGGTCGTGCGCAGGACCGGCGTCGCCTTGATCGCCGGCAGATAGCCCTCCGTGGGTTCCGCGTTAGCAGCGGCAACGGCCAGCACAAAAAGTAGAGCGAAGATTTTCATGATGCGGAAAACAGCTCGTGGCCGAGCACGCTGAGACAATAGATCGCCGCGGTCTCGGTGCGCAGGATGATCGGGCCGAGCGTGACCGGCTGGCAGCCGTGGCCCTTGGCGAGGCCGATCTCAGCCGGCGTGAAATCGCCCTCGGGGCCGACGAGAATCGTGACTTCGCTGACGGGTCCATGCTGCGCCACGTGGTCCGCAAGCACCTGCTTGATCGGGCGCGAGTCGTTTTGCAGCGAGGCGATGAGAAGCAGGCCCTTCGGCCGCTGCTGTTCGAAAAATGTTTTCGGCGAAACCGGCATCGCAACTTCGGGCAGCCAGTTCTGGCCGCATTGTTTGCAGGCCTCGCGCGCGACGGTTTCCCATTTGAGTTTTTTCGAGGCGAGTTCGTCCGCGTCGAGTTGCACGACGGTCCTCTCGGAAAGCAGCGGCACGATCGCCGCCGCGCCGAGCTCGACGGCCTTCTCGATGATGAGGTCCATGTTCTTCCCCTTCGGCACAGCCTGGGCCAGCGTGAGCCGGCACGCGACCGGCGCGGACTTCGCGCGGTGCAGAATGCGCAACGCGGCGCGGCGTTTGTCCGCCGACTCGATCTGCGCGGTGGCTTCGTTTCCGCGACCGTCGAAGACCACGATTTTGTCGCCGGGTCCGTGGCGCAGGACGTTCAGGCAATGATGCGCCTCGTCGCCCTCGAGACCAGGCGTGTCGGAAAGCAGCGCGTCGGGCGGAAGAAAAAAGCGATGCATGAGGATTCGTTGAAGAGTTGCAAAGTTGAAGCGAACGACGCTCCGCTTCAACCCTTCAACCCTTCAACCCTTCAACCTTTTAACTTTTCAACCGGAAACCGTCACGGTTTCTCAAGCGTCCACTCGCAACTGTCTGTGAGCGTCTTCCCGCCGAACTTCGACACGGCCTCGATCTTGTTTTCGCCGGGCTTGAGCGGCACGTTGGCCCAGCGGCAGACGTTGATGCGGTCGGGCTTCACGGTGCCGAGCGACTTGCCGTTGACGATGAGCTGCGCGCCGGCGGGGTTGTTCGAGAAGACCTCGACGTCGGTCTTCGCCTGCTTGCGCGGAGTGTTGCGGCGCGCGGCGATGTAGACCATCGGGTCGGGATTCCAGTTCGCCTTGTAGAAGAAAAACGCGTCCTTCTTGAGCTTGCGGTCGTGCGTGACGAGGCCCTTGTCGTTCATGCCGGGCTGGTTGCCCTCATTGCGCCCGTCGCTGGCGAAGTCGAACATCGCCCAGACGTAGGAGCCCCAGATGCCGGGGTTGTCCTTGATCTGCGACCAGTACGACTCGTGCGCGAAGGTCTGGTATTCCTCGGGATGGAAGGCGCCTCGGGCGTTCGGATCCGGGCTCGGCGGCTTGGTGAATTTGCCTTCCTGGTGCTGCGTGGGATTCGCGCCGGCGCCGTATTCGCTGAGGGCGATGCGCTTGCGCTTGTAGGTGTTCGTGGCCTTTTTGATGGTGTCCGCCATCTTGTCGACCGTGCCCCAATACCAGCCGGGGTAGGTGTTGAGCGATTGCCAGTCGGGAATGGATTGGATGTTTTGCGGATCGGCCGTGAATGCGGCTGCGACCACCGGGCGCGACGGGTCAAGCTCGTGCGCCAGGTCGCGCAATTGCGTAAGAATCGCTGCCGCATCGGGGTGCTTGATCTTGATCCACGACGCATAGAGCTCGTTGTAGATGCCCCAGAACGCGATGGAGGGGTGGTTGTAACCCTGCAGAATCATCTCCTTCATCTGCTGGAGCGTGGTGGGGCCGAAATCCTTGTCCTCGCTCACCTGCTCGACGACCGGAATCTCCTCCCACACGATCAAGCCAATCCGATCGCACAAGTCGTGCACATGCCCGTTCTGCGGGTAATGCGCGAGGCGAATGCATGTCGCGCCGATTTCATCGATGAGCTTGAAGTCCGCGTCGTCGTCCTCGGGTGTGAGCGCCCAGCCTTTGTCCATGACCTCCTGGTGGCGGTTGACGCCGTGGAGCGCGTAGGGTTTGCCATTGAGCAGGAAGCCGTCCTTGTCGGTGATCTGCACGGTGCGCAGGCCGAGCGGCTGCGTGACTTCGTCCAGCACCTTGCCGCCGCCCAGCAACTTCACGCGCACGGAATAAAGATAGGGATCTTTGCGGCCGTTCCAGAGATGCGGTTTCTCGATGACGAGCGGCTGTTGCAGGGCCTCCGTGGTCCCCGCCTCGATCTTCTTTTCGACCGAGACGGTCTTCACGAGTTTGCCCTGCGCGTCGAGCAGGTCGGCTTCGATCTTGAAGACGCCGGCTGTGGCTGCGCCATTCGAGATGTATGTCTCGACCGCGACCGTCGCTTGCGCGGGCGTGATTTGCTTGTTCGTGAGAAACACGCCGGACGAGCCATAATACAACGGCGTGATGCAGGCCACGTCCGTCGAAAACAAATGCACCGGCCTGTAAAGTCCGCCGAAAACCGTGAAGTCGCCGGAAAGCGGAATCACGTCGGGAACCTTTGTGTTGTCCACGCGCACGCGCAGAATATTTTCGCCGCCGGGTTGTGCGGCATCGGTGATCTCGTAAACAAACGCGCCGAATCCGCCACGGTGCTGGCCGAGATGCTTCCCATTCAAATAGACGTCCGCAACGAGCGCAGCGGCGTCGAATTTCACAAAAATGCGGCGGCCCTTCCAGCCGGCGGGAATGTCGAGCTTGCGCGCATACCAGGCCGGTCCGCGGTAGTAGCCGGTCGGCTGATCGGGATCTGCGGCCTTGCCGTTCTGGCCGTCCATGTTGTTCCAGGTGTGCGGAATCGTCACGCTCTCCCACGCGTCGAACGCGGCATCCGCCCCGGCATCCTGCTTGATGAATTTCCAGGGGCCGGACAAATCGGCCTCGATGCGTTGCGCCTGCGCGGAAAGCGCGACGCCCAGCCCGGCGAGGACAATGACAAGAGTTGCGCGGAGGCTGGCGGCACGCGTGAAAACAGCGCGGGAGGAACGAAGGAGAGCCATTGGCCAAAAGCTTATTCGCCCGCCACGGAAAGCCAAATGAAAGAAAGGCGAAGCTTTCACTGAAATTGACCTCGCCAACCCAAACGCGCCCTTTTCAGGCCCCGGCGGAAACGCCCTCGTATATCGCAAAGCGCGCCTTCAACTCCGGCGGGACGTGCGCGACCACGATGGCCATGTCGCCCTCGTAGCGCACGGAAAGCACGTGGCCCACGCGGTGCAACTCGGCGACCGCCGCGGAATCCGCCGGCGGAATGCAAAACTCCACGCGCTTGCGCCACGCCTCGAGCCGCAGTTCGAATTCCTCGATGAGCGACGGGACGCCTTCACCGGTGCGCGCCGAGATCGCCACGCTGCCGGGATGATGCTGCAGCGCCGCCTCGACGATTGCGGGATCGGACACGGCGTCAATCTTGTTGAAGATGATCATCGTCTGCTTCCCCTGCGCATCGAGCTCGCGCACCGTTTCATCCACCGCGGCCATCTGCTCGCGAAAATGCGGATGGCTCAAGTCCACGACATGAATGAGCAAATCGGCGAGCGCGACTTCCTCGAGCGTGGCCTTGAATGACTCGATGACCGTGTGCGGAAGCTTGCGGATGAAACCGACCGTGTCGGTGAGCAGCATTTTCTGGCGGTTCGGCAGCACGAATTGCCGCGTGGTCGGGTCGAGCGTGGCGAAAAGTTTGTCCTCGGCGAGCACGTCGGATCCGGTGAGGCGGTTGAGGAGCGAGGATTTGCCGGCGTTCGTGTAACCGACGAGCGCGGCGACGGGCCAGTTGTGGCGCAGGCGGCCCTCGCGCTGCACGGTGCGGTTTTTGCGCACGTCCTTGAGGTCGCGTTCGAGCCGGGCGATGCGCTCCTGCACGCGGCGGCGGTCCACTTCGAGCTGGGTCTCACCGGGGCCCCGCATGCCGATGCCGCCGGACTGCCGCGAAAGATGCGTCCACATGCCGGTGAGGCGTGGGAGCAGGTATTGCAACTGCGCGAGCTCGATCTGCAGGCGGCCTTCCTTCGTGCGCGCGCGCTGCGCGAAAATATCGAGGATGAGTTGCGTGCGATCGAGCACCTTGCACGACGTGAGTTCCTCGAGATTGCGGCCCTGCGCGGGCGATAGCTCGTCGTCAAAAATCACCGACGTGGCCCGCGTCACTCCGCATTGCCGCGCGATCTCCTCCGCCTTGCCCTTGCCGATGTAATAAGGCGCTGTGGGCTTCTCGAGTTTTTGGATGACCGTGTCCACGACATGCGCGCCGGCGGTTGCGGCGAGCAGTTTCAATTCGGCGAGCGAGTCCTCGAGGTCCCAATGACTGACGCCCTGCTGCTCGAGGCCGACGAGGATGGCCTTTTCTGGAATGCGTTGCCGGGGGGCGGTCATTGAAGATCGAGAACGACGAGAGCGTCCTCAACCGCGGGTTTGTGCATGCCGGTCAAATCCAATGCGCGAAACGTAGTTTGGCCGCGGAACCAGGTCAATTGCCTTTTGGCATATTGCCGGGTTGTCACAATCATCGCCGCCTCGCATTGGGCGCGCGTGAGTTCGCCGCGCAGCAATGCCTGGATTTCGCGAAAACCGATGGCGCGCGATGCGGTCGGGCCGGCCCTGTCGCCGATGGCGCGCACTTCCTCGACCACGCCGTTGTCGAACATCGCACGCACGCTGGCCTCGATCCGTCGCCACATATCTTCACGCTCGCGCACGAGGAGCAAACCGCAAGCGTCGGTGCGCGGAGTGGCGCGAAAATCCGCGAGCGGCCGGCCGGAAATTTCGAGGATTTCAATGGCGCGGGAGACGCGACGCTTGTTGCGCAGGTCCACCTGTCCCGGCGCGGCGGGATCGGCGCGGCGGAGTCTTTCCACGAGTGCGTCGAGGGGCATTTCTTCCAATTCGGCGCGCAGCGCGGCATCGGCAGCCGGAGTCGGCGCGAGCCCGTCAATCAACGCACGGAAATACAATCCCGTGCCGCCGGCAACAATCACCCGGCGTCCCCGTGCGAGGATCCCGTCCATCGCACCGCGCGCAGCCGTGGCGTAGCGCTGCGCGTCGAAGGATTCCTCCACCGGCACGCAACCGACGAGATGATGCGGCACGCGTTGCAGCGCTTCCGGGCCGGGTTGCGCGGTGAGGATGGGCAGTCCGGCGTAAATCTGGAAGGCATCCGCGCCGATGATTTCCGCATCGAGGCGCTCCGCGAGATCGACGGCGAGCGCGGATTTCCCGACGCCGGTCGGACCCGCGATGTGGAGAATTTGGGATT
>JBOHXO010000646.1:0-3118 GCA_050737475.1 Chthoniobacterales bacterium | reverse complement strand
TGCCGTGGATCAGGACGCGTTTCAGGCGATGTCCAGAAAGTATAATGAGGAAATGTCGCAGGCACGCAGCCAGCCGGTCTTCATCAAGATCGTGGATCCGGCGGGACCTGCCTTTCAAGTCGAGCCCAGGGTGTGGTATTGGCTCGGCATTGCGACGCTCGCCTCGCTTGGCGTGTCGGTGATCACGATTTTCCTGCTCGCAAACCTCGATACGTCGTTCAAATCCGTGGACGAGCTGGAGGCGGTTCTTGGCATCCAGGTTCTGGCGGCTGTTCCGCAATACGAGGTTGCCAAGGACAAGAAGGGTTCGCGGAATGCGGGCCTTGCAAACTTCCCGTTGATTGATGATCCATATTCCGCGGCGAGCGAGGCTTACCGCACGTTGAGGGCTTCCCTGCTTCTCGTCGAGGATGAGAGCCACAGCATTCTGGTCACAAGCGCTGTCCCCGAGGAGGGCAAATCAACGACTTCGATCAATCTGGCGATATGTATGGCGCAACGCGGCGCACGGACCTTGTTGATCGAGGGGGATTTGCGCAAACCGGTTATGCAAAATCGCCTTCTTGGCACACCGGGCATGAACTTGCTCGGCGTGTCCGATTTTCTGAGTGACCAGGCCGATTTCGACGAGATTGTTCAGGAAACCCCGGTGCCAAATCTCAGCGTCATCACAGCTGGCCGGGTGAGCAAGAATTCGGGAGAGTTGCTTCTGCGCCGCCCGCGTGTCGAAAAATTGATGGAACTTGCGCGCAAGGGTTACGATCAAATTGTCGTGGACTCCGCCCCGCTGCTTGCCGTAAGCGACACATTGACGATCGCGCGGCACTTCCACGTCATCAATCTCGTGGTCCGTTCGCACAAAACACCGAGGCGTCTTGTCAAGCGGTCGGTTGACCTGCTCAAGCGGCTCCGGCGCACGCCGGTGGGCGTATCATTGAGTATCGTGCCGCCCGGCAACGACTATTATTACTACGGTTACACCGAAGGCGGCGACCGTGCTTACGGAGCAAGTCGCCAGGAGGCGCTTCCTGCGGAATCCTAGGGCCCCGGTGCTTGGCTTTGCGATCTTAGCTTAGAGACACATCCTCACTCGCTTCGTCCTCGGGTTGAATCAGGCGATAGCTCCAGCCGAGCGCGATGACCGTGAGAAAATGGAACTGAAGCGAGGCTATTTGCATCGGAAAATCCACTGCTGAGTGCAGGGCTGTGAGGATCATCGCCGTCGCGCCTGCCGCCGCCACGCAAGGCTCCCAAGGCAATGGAGCTCCGCCGAAGAAGGGTTTCAGGTGATCCCACAGACCGATGCGATAGCCCTCGAATTCGCGCGGGCTCCGCTTGGAACGCCGGAAGGTCCCTTTCAGCAGGAAAAAGAGAGGCGGCACAAGGAGCAGGCCCCATAGAAACGCGCCTGCATAGCCCCATTCGATGACCGTCTGCAAATAATCCTCATGGGCGTTTAAATAGTGAAGCTGGCGCAGAACCAGGTCTTTGCCGGTATAGAGGCCGGAGAATTTTGCAAAGGTTCCCGGGCCGAAACCGCCGACGCCGGCATCCTTCGCCATCTGCGCAAATTGCACATAGGCCTGCGACCGCGACGCGGTGGAGTCCTGTTTATCCACAAGGTTGTTCCAACGCTTCCACGGCAATGCGAAAGGAATGGAAAGCAGGACGATCAGCAACGGCAGCGCGGCGACGATGAGATGGCTGCGCCGCAGCTTTCGTCGCGATCGCTTGATGCCCTTTGTCAGAAACGGAATGCACAGTGCCAGAAACAGGAAGATGCCCACCGCGCTCAGAACGTTTCCGGCTTTTGAAATATTGATGAACGTGGCGATGAATGTCGCGGCCAGCGGCAGAAGCCACAGCGGCCAGGCTGGTGTTTGTCGCAGGATCGCGAACAAGGCAATGGCCGCCGCAAAGGGCCAGCACAAATTCAAATAGGATGCCCCATTGCCATGGTAGCGGTAGGTGGCGAATGACAGGTGCACGGACCCATCCTCGCTGGTCAGTGCCTGGTCGGGAGCGATCAGCTTCTGCTCGAGAAAAAACAGGACCATTCCAAACGCCGTCAGCACTATGGTGACCAGCAACACCCGGCCGCGCTTTTCATCACGCCAAAAGTCAATTGCCATGAGCATGCCGCCCAGCAACACCATGGTGCGCAGCATGGCCTGAGCCGAGAGTTTCGCGTCCCAGCTGTTCCAATGTATCAGCATCGCGTCGGGAATGAGCCCGTCCCATGAATCGGGCAGGGTTCCCTCCGTAATTCCGGCGTCCACGTAGGAAACCGCCGTGACCGTCCACCCGAGAATGAGAATGGCTGCGGAGAGAATCCACGGCCAGCGCCCGATCCGGGGCAGACGACCCTGGAGAACATGACCGACAAACCACATGGAGACGATACCCCCAAGCGCCCAGAGAAAGATGAGGAGTTCCACCGAGCGGGTGAGCCCGTAGGCGGCTTCCGCATAGACATAAGCTGCCGGGAATAATCCGTAGGAAATTTTCACCAACCACTGGCCAAGTCCCGACATGCCCGGGGAATAACTGATTTCCTAGGCGAATATGCAAGCTGAACTATCGAGATCGCGTCCTTTCGACTTGAGAGTGTCCCCAACCGATGCGAAGCATCACTACGATGCAGCCATCATCCGCGAAGCCACCAGCCGAAACGCCCAAGGCGAAGGAAACGCCCAAGGCGCAGGAAAAGCTCAATTTCGCGCAGCGGATACTCTTCATGTATCACTGGATGAGCATTCGCAACAAGATTGCTCTCTGGACGATCGTGGTCCTCGCAGTGCTCGTGGTGAGCTCCCTCAAGTGGGTCTACCCGGCCATCAAGACGGCGAAAATGTTCTATTTCATCCACCTGGCCGAGAGCTACGTGGCAAAAAAGGACTATGCCTCCGCCCCGCTTGCCTACCGCAAGGCTTTGTTGAGCTCGCCGAACCGGCCTGAGCCCTGGAAGTCGCTCGCGAAATTTCTCGAGGCTGTGGATTCGCCGGAGATCATCAACGTCTGGGAGAAGCTCGCGAAATTCGAACCCGAGGTTCGCGAGTATCGCTACAAGGAGGTGGCGGCAGCGATCAAATACGGACGCGGCTACCAGGCCCAGGAA
>JBOHXO010000645.1:0-4038 GCA_050737475.1 Chthoniobacterales bacterium | reverse complement strand
GGTGAATCGTCTTTGTTCCGAGATCGCCGGCAAATACGGCTGGGGATTCGTGAACGTGAACCTGCGTCCGTATTACGCCGAGGGATCGAAGTCCATGGGCTTCGAAATCGTCGAGCAACTCGGCTGGAAGACGCCAAAGCACACGGTGATCCCGATGGCCTCCGGCTCGCTGCTCACGAAAATTCACAAGGCCTACACCGAGTTCGCGAAGGTCGGCATCATTGACGCCGCGCCGTTCAGCGTGCACGGCGCGCAGGCCACGGGATGCTCGCCGATCAGCACCGCGCTCAAAAAAGGCACCGACCTCGTGAAGCCCGTGCCGAATCCGCAGACGATCGTGAAGTCGCTCGCCATCGGCACGCCTGCGGACGGCTACTACGCCATTCGCACGATGAAGGAAACCGGCGGCAGCGCCGAGGATTGCACCGACGAGGAAGTCGTCGCCGGCATCAAGTTGCTCGCCGAGACGGAGGGAATTTTTGCCGAGACCGCCGGCGGCACGACCGTCGCCTGCGCGAAGAAATTGATCGAGTCGGGAAAAATTCCCGCCGACGAATCCATCGTGCTCTGCATCACCGGCCACGGCCTCAAGACGCAGGAGGCGATCCACGAAAAGTGCGGCGCCCCACGCGTCATCAAGCCCAGCCTGCGCGAATTCGAAGCCCTCGTCGCCGACGAACTCGCCGCCCTCGAAACTGCGGCGGCCTGACCGCCTCTCAACGATCAACCAACGACCATCAACTAACGCAATGCCTCAAGTCCGCATCCCCACACCGCTCCGCAAACTCACCGGCGACCAGGAGGTCGTCATCGCCGCTGGTGCGACCGTCGGCGACATCCTCACCAACCTCGACGCGACATTTCCCGGCCTCAACGACCGCCTTTGCGACGAGGAGGGCAACGTCCGCCGCTTCGTGAATATTTTCGTGAACGACGAAGACATCCGCTTCCTCGACGAGAAAGCCACGGTCGTCAAAGACAGCGACGAAATCAGCATCGTCCCCGCGATTGCGGGAGGGTAATTTCTTACCATGGAGCTCATGGAGGACATGGAGAATGTCATACTCAAAAAACTCCATGCTCTCCATGCCCTCCATGGTTTAGTTTGCACTTATGGCCGAACAAGCAACACGCCTCTGGCTCATGTATCCCGCGCGGCTCATCCAGCGCCCGATCATCCATGAGCTCGGCAAAAATTTCGCTCTCGTCACGAACGTCCGTCAAGCCAGCGTGACCGAGGAGATCGGTCTCGTCTCGCTCGAACTCGACGGCGAACGCGAGGAAATCAAGCGCGCCATCGCATGGCTCGAGGAGCTTGGCATCAAGGTCGAGCCGGTCGAGATTCAGACGATCGAGGGCTGAAGTCATGTCCGCTCCGCGGTCGCGCGTGCTTATCGTGGACGGCCACAGCATGATCTTCCAGTGGCCGGAGCTCAGCGCGCTCCATGCGAGGAACGGAGCCACCGCGCGCGACCAGCTCGTCCGCGCGCTTACGCGTCATCAGGACAGCACGGGAATCCACGTCATTGCGGTGTTCGATGGGAGGGGCACGCGCACTTCGCAGGACGCGGAGGAAATCCGGATTCAGGTTTTCTATTCGAAGTCCGGCCAGACCGCCGACTCCGTGATCGAGCGCATCGTCGCGACGTATGCTTCGAAATACGAAATCGTCGTTGCGACGGACGACCACATGGAGCGCACGACGGTGGAATCCTTTGGCGCGTCGTGGATGTCGTCCGCACAGCTTGCGCTGGAATTGCGTGCCGCCGATGGCGAGCTCGAAGACCGCATCAAGCGGCTGCGCGGGCGCTGATCGCTCCTACGTGAGATTCGCCGCGCGGTCGCGATTGCGCCACACGGTCGCGGAGCTCTTCATGCGCGTGAGGATGTAATAGACGGTCTGGCTGCGCTGCCGCACCAGATCAGCCCCGACGATCTTCGGCACGAAATCCGCGGGCACCTCCAGCACCTGCTCGATGGTGCAGCCCTCGAGCCCCTTGCAAAGAATCGCCGTCATCGCCTTCGTGAGGGTCTGCACCTGCGGACCGAGTGTGATGCGATAGTGCGTGGTGCGGTCGGGATTCACCTTCAAAAAAACGCCGACCGTGTCGGTGCATTCCTCGTCCTTGCGAACGTCCTCGAGATCGAACAGCTCGCCCTCGCGCGGCCCCTGGTTTTTGGCCTGGTCGGCATATGTGATGAGCGTCTCGCGCTTCTCGATGTCGGGAAGCATCTCGAACAAATCAACGATCTGCTGAAGTTTCGGCGGATAGCTCATGAACAATTCGAAATGTGGAATGCGAAATGCGAAATGTCATTCCGCATTTCCAATTTCGAATTTCGCATTGAAGGGCGCTATGCGCCCTTCTCGATCGGGGAACGCACGCGGTTGCCCCACTCGGTCCACGAGCCGTCGTAGTTGCGCACCTTGTCGTAGCCGAGCAGGTAGGTGAGCACGAACCACGTGTGGCTCGAGCGCTCGCCGATCCGGCAGTAGGCCACGACGTCGTCGCCGGGCTTCAATCCGACCTCGCCCTCGTAAATCGCGCGAAGATCGTCCGCGGACTTGAACGTCGCATCTTCTTTCGCCGCGCGCTTCCACGGCACACTCTTCGCGCCGGGCACGTGGCCGCCGCGCAGCACGCCTTCCTGCGGATACTCCGGCATGTGCGTGACGTCGCCGACGAACTCCCCGGGCGACCGCACATCAATCAACGGCAGCTTCGCCTCGCTGTGCGCAAGCGTGTCCTCGTAAAATGCGCGAATCTCGTCGTCCCTGCGCTTCGCCGGCACGGGGTAGTCGGTGCGGGGATAGCTCGGAATTTCGCGCGTGGTCTCGCGGCCCTCGGCGATCCATTTGTCGCGACCGCCATCGAGAATTTTCACCTTCTCGTGGCCGAAGAGCTGGAAAACCCACAGCGCGTAGCACGACCACCAGTTCGACTTGTCGCCGTAAAAAATCACGGTCGTGTCCCTGCCGATGCCGTTCTTCGCGCACAAATCCGCGAAGCCTTCCGGCGTGATATAATCGCGCACGGTCTGGTCCTGCAGGTCGGCGCGCCAGTCAATATGCACCGCGCCGGGAATGTGGCCGGTGCTGTAGAGGAGCACGTCCTCGTTGCTCTCGACGATGCGCGTGTTCGGTTCGCTGAGGTGATCGGCCAGCCACTCGGTCGTGACGAGGGCTTCGGGGTGTGCGTAGGAGCTCATGGGATGAAATGGTTTGGCGGAAATTCATTCTCCCGCACGCCGGCCCGGGCTCAAGTCATTTCCGGGCTATGACGCTTTTACCGCCTTGCGTCTGAGAGCGGCTTTGAAGGCCAGCGCCAGCACGACTCCCGCCACCACCAGCAAGCTGCCACCGAGCAATGGCCGCACGACCAGCCAGGCAATGGCGATCGTGATGAAAGTGACGACCATCGAAATGAGCAGTGCGACGAGTCCGCCGCCGGCGCCGACGATGCTGCCGAGAAATGGGATGACATCCGCGATCACGCTCAGCGGCTTGAAGATGAGCGCGAAGCCGATCCACATCACGACCAGGCCGGCCAGGCGCAGGACCCAGGTGAGGATGTTGTTCTCGGCCTGTGCGTGGGCGAGCATCAATTTCGCATCCACGGTGCCGGACTCGACGCGCTGGATGGGGTCGCCTGCCTTGGTTTGGAACGGCTGGAAGGTCGAGCCGTTCTGCTGCGCGAGGATGCTGAATGTGCCCGGCTTCAAAATCTCGAACGTCGCCTTTTGGTCGCCGATCGCCGCGGCAGCGGGATCCTTGCCGAAATAATAACCGCTCGATGTGAGGTGGCCGGTCGTTTTCAACTCGTCGGACAACGCGTCGAAATTTTCCTGGGTCGGCTTGATGCTGCTGTCTCCGTTCATCAATCCGATGATGTCTTCCGGCACCGTGAAGGCGCCGAGCGTGGCGTCCGGAGCGGTAAAGGTCTCTGTCCCGGCGATCATTGCCGTGGGATTGGAGTGGCCCTCGGGTTGTTTGAAATCCGAGGAATCAATCAGGGCGCCCGACCAATCCTTTTCATA
>JBOHXO010000644.1:0-5221 GCA_050737475.1 Chthoniobacterales bacterium | reverse complement strand
GCTGGGAGGGACGTGCTCCTGCACGTCCCACTTCGGAAGCCGGATGAATCAAGGAAAGACAGACTACGCTTTTGCCCCGCGTTCTTCGACACGCAGGACATCGCGCCGAAGAACCTTAGGCATGGCTGTTGCCGTAGAATCCCGTAGCGATTTGCTCTTTGATGACGGCTGTCTCAGCCGGGTCTTCTGCGTCGGCAAGTTTTTGTGCGGCCGCCGTCAATTCCTCAGGCGACCAAGGCTTGAGCGTCAGGAGATGGCGACGAAGCTCGCTCTGTTCCGAAGGCGATAAGTGTCTTATCTCATCGATGAGTTCGACAACGGTCATGGGGCAACAATACTTCGGGTGTTTTCAACAGACAAGATTCTGAACGCACACGACGACATGAAGGACTGACCCTATCGACTCCTCGGCGCAATTTCGCCATTGCAGCTGCGGTCGAGCAATGGTCGATCAGTTGCGTCATGCGCAACGTGAGGTAAATTCTACTTGCTTAAATTTTGAGCCTTGGCCAGTAACTTGCTTACCCCGCACCAATGACTTCCCAATTCTCCAACGCGCTTGCTGCATACGGTATCGTATTGCCGACAGAGACTCAGCCTTGTTTCGAAGGTCGCTACGGCGTTGTGCTCGATAACAATCGCACTCGGGTATTGACTGTCGCTGCAGGATCGTCCGAATCCGTGATTTACCTAGGCTCGTATGGCGAATTGGAACGAAATCCTTCGAGAAGTAAGCGCGACAAATCCCCCCGGCTTCGACGCCGTAAGGCGTAAGTATTTAGCAGAGTGTTCTGCCCTTACGGGCAGGAACACAATTGCTTTCTATTCGGGTTGGTTACAGAAGGCTGCTTTTCAAGGAGCGCCGGACTTCTCGATTAATGATGGTCATATGACGGGTCTAATGACCGTCGTGAACAAGCTAGATCGTAATAAAGGACTCGATCTAATTCTCCACACGCCAGGTGGCGAGATCAACGCAACAGAGGCTATCGTGCATTATCTGCGATACGCCTTCAAAGGTGATATCCGAGCTATTGTTCCCCACGAGGCGATGTCTGCGGGAACAATGATCTCGCTGGCATGTAAGAAAATTGTAATGGGAATGCATTCCAGTTTGGGGCCAGTAGATCCGCAAATTGGGGGTGCGCCCGCACACGGTATTTTGGAAGAATTTAAGCGAGCTTGCGCAGCATTCGAAAAGAATCCGTCAGCGGCGCAAGTATGGAATCCAATCCTTCAAAAGTATAGTCCCACATTGGTGGGATCGTGTGAGAAGGCTACAAAGCTAGCAAATGAAATAGTCGCAGATTGGTTGGAAACAGGAATGTTTAAGGGCATGAGGGACGCCACAAAGCGAACCAGAAAAGTTCTGCGAGAAATGGGCTCGCACCAGTTGACCCTAAATCACAGCCGTCACTTTTCTTACGATAAAGTCAAAAATATTGGAATTGTTGTAGAGCGCCTGGAAGACGATAAGCCTCTACAAGATGCTGTATTGTCTATTCATCACGCTTTTACGATTACGCTAACTTCGACTGCTAGCGTTCATATTATAGAAAATCAACTTGGGGCCGCTTTTGTTAATCAACTTGTGATGCAAAAATAGACTAAGGCGTGTTAGGCGGTAAGTTTCGAAGTTTCTTGCAAAAAAAACCGCTCCGAGTTGCCCCGGAGCGGTTTTGATTATTAGCTAAGCGTTGGTGCCTGGACTTAGTAGTCCATGCCGCCCATTCCGCCGCCCGGGGGCATGGCGGGTGCCTTGTCCTTCTCGGGGATCTCGGTGATGAGAGCTTCCGTGGTGAGGAGCAGGCCGCTGATGGATGCTGCGTTCTGCAGCGCGCTGCGGGTGACCTTTGCGGGGTCAACCACGCCGGCTTTCACGAGGTCTTCGTATTCGCCGGTGGCGACGTTGTAGCCTTCGTTGCCCTTGCGCTTCTTGACTTCCTGCACGATGAGCGCGCCTTCGAGGCCCGCGTTGTCGGCGAGCTGACGGAGTGGCGCTTCGATCGCGCGGCGGATGATGCCGAGGCCGATCTTCTCGTCACCTTCGAGGGTGAGCGAGTCGAGGACTTTCTGGGCACGGACGAGAGCGACGCCGCCGCCGGGGACGATGCCTTCTTCGACGGCCGCACGGGTCGCGTGGAGGGCGTCTTCGACGCGGGCTTTCTTCTCTTTCATCTCGGTCTCGGTGGCTGCTCCGACGTTGATCACGGCGACACCGCCGGCAAGTTTCGCGAGGCGCTCCTGGAGCTTCTCACGATCGTAATCGCTGGTGGTTTCCTCGATCTGACGGCGGATCTGGCCGACGCGGCCCTGGATGTCCGAGCCTTTGCCTTCGCCTTCGATGATGGTGGTGTTCTCCTTGTCGATGACGACCCGCTTGGCGCGGCCTAGGTCCTCGAGACCGAGGTTCTCGAGCTTGAGGCCCAAGTCTTCGGTAATGAGGCGACCGCCCGTGAGGACGGCAATGTCTTCGAGCATGGCCTTGCGGCGATCGCCGAAGCCGGGAGCCTTGACGGCTGCGACCTGGAGCGTGCCACGGAGCTTGTTCACGACGAGGGTCGCGAGTGCCTCGCCCTCGACGTCTTCAGCGACGATGAGGAACGGCCGGCCGCTCTTCGCGACCTTCTCGAGCAACGGAAGGAGGTCCTTCAAGCTGCTGACTTTTTTCTCGTAGAGGAGGATGTAGGCGTTCTCGAGAACGGCTTCCATGTCCTCGGAGTTCGTCACGAAGTAGGGCGAGAGATAGCCCTTGTCGAACTGCATTCCCTCGACGACGTCGAGCGTGGTCTCGATGGACTTCGCTTCTTCGACCGTGATGGTGCCGTCCTTGCCGACCTTCTCCATCGCGTCCGCGATGATCTGGCCGATCGTGGTGTCCCAATTCGCGGAGACAGTGGCGACCTGGGCGATCTCGCTCGAGTCCTTCACTTTCTTTGCGATGCGACCGAGCTCGGTAACAATGGCCTCGACGGCCTTGTTGATGCCGCGCTGGAGGCTCATCGGGTTTGCACCGGCGGTGACGTTCTTGAGGCCTTCCTTGTAGATGGCCTCGGCGAGAACGGTGGCCGTGGTGGTGCCGTCGCCGGCGATGTCAGAAGTCTTCGACGCGACTTCACGCACGAGCTGGGCGCCCATGTTTTCGTAAGCGTCTTCGAGCTCGATTTCCTTGGCGACGGTGACGCCGTCCTTGGTGATCGTCGGGCTGCCGAATTTCTTGTCGAGGATGACGTTGCGTCCGGCTGGCCCGAGGGTCGCCTTCACCGCTTTCGCCAACTTCTCGACGCCGCGAAGCAACGCCTGGCGGGCGTGTTCGTCAAACTGGAGTTGTTTTGCTGCCATTGTAGTAGTGATGAGTGGTTAGTGATGAGTGACAGGTGACTTAGCCGAGGATGCCGAGGATGTCGTCCTCGCGCAGGATCTGGTAGGCCTGACCGTCAATTTTGACTTCGGTTCCGCCGTATTTCGAGATGAGCACTTTGTCGCCCTTCTTCACGGTGAACTCGATTTTCTTGCCGTCTTCGCCGACTTTGCCGGTGCCGAGGGCAACGACTTCGCCTTCCTGCGGCTTTTCCTTCGCGGAATCAGGAATGATGATTCCGCCCTTTTTGACTTCCTTCTCTTCGAGCGGCTTCACGAGCACGCGATCTCCGATGGGTTTGATAAGTGCCATAGTGGCTTTCTCCTTGGTTGTTTGTGGGTTTTGACAATGACCGCCGCCGCATTCGCGCCGCCGACCGGTTGTTAAATTTTTTTTTGTTTCGCTGGTAGGAACGGCTCGACGAGCCGTCCGTGACTTGTAAGTCGGCGCGTTCATCGAACCCGCCCTACCGATTTCGGATGGTTACTTTTTCTTGTCCTCGTCCACCATTTCGAACTCCGCATCCACGACGTCGGCGTCCGCTTTTTTCGGTTCCGCGGATTCCGGGCCGGCTGAGGCTTCGGGTCCCGGACCGGCTTGCGCGCCGGCGGCGGCCTGCTTGTAGAGTTCTTCGCTCACGGCCTGGAACTTCGTGTTGAGTTCGTCGGAAGCGGACTTGATTGCGTCGTTGTCGCTGCCCTTGAGGGCTTCGCGCACCTTCTCGATCGCGTCCTCGATGTCCTTTTTCTTCGCGCCGTCGAGCTTGTCGCCGAGGTCCTTGAGCTGTTTTTCGCACTGGTAGGCGAGATTGTCCGCGTTGTTGCGCGTCTCGATGGACTCCTTGGCTTTCTTGTCCTCGTCGGCGTGCAACTCGGCTTCCTTCTGCATCTTCTCGACCTCGTCCTTGGAGAGGCCGGAGCTGCCGGTGATGGAAATTTTCTGTTCCTTGCCTGTGCCGAGATCCTTCGCAGAGACGTGGAGAATGCCATTCGCATCAATGTCGAACGTTACCTCGATCTGCGGCGTGCCACGCGGTGCCGGCGGGATGCCGTCGAGGTGGAACGTGCCGAGATTTTTGTTGTCGCGGCTGAGCGGGCGCTCGCCTTGCAGCACCTTGATTTCCACGCCCGGCTGATTGTCGCTGTAGGTCGAGAACGTCTGCGACTTGCGGGTCGGGATGGTCGTGTTGCGAGGAATCATCGCGGTGGCGACGCCGCCGGCAGTCTCGATCGCGAGGGTCAGCGGAGTGACGTCGAGCAGGAGCACGTCCTTCACGTCGCCGCGAAGCACGCCGCCCTGGATCGCGGCGCCGATGGCCACGACTTCGTCCGGATTCACGCCCTTGTGCGGCTCCTTGCCGACCAATGCGCGAGCGGTTTCGATGACGCGAGGCATGCGGGTCATGCCGCCGACGAGCACGAGTTCGTCAATATTGCTGGCTGTGAGTTTCGCATCCGCGAGACAGGCCGCGACAGGCTTCTTCGTGCGCTCGAAAAGATCGTCTGTGAGCTGCTCGAGCTTGGAACGGGTGAGCTTTTTCTGGATGTGCTTCGGACCGGTTTGGTCCGCGGTGATGAACGGGAGATTGATCTCGTATTCCTGCGTCGAGGAGAGCGCGATCTTGGCCTTCTCGGCCTCTTCCTTGATGCGCTGCACCGCGTCGGGCTGCTTGCTGAGATCAATGCCGGACTCTTTCTTGAATTCCTCGATGATCCAATCCATCAGGCGATTGTCCCAATCGTCGCCGCCGAGATGCGTGTCGCCGTTGGTCGCGCGGACTTCGAACACGCCGTCGCCGATTTCCAGCGCCGAGATGTCGAACGTGCCGCCGCCGAGGTCATACACCGCGATCTTTTCGTC
>JBOHXO010000643.1:0-5008 GCA_050737475.1 Chthoniobacterales bacterium | reverse complement strand
TCGGGCAGGCTTTCGAGAAACGTCGAAAACCGGCTCACGATTTTCGGAAAAATTTTGACGAGAGCCGCCAGCAAATCCACGCGATCAGCAGCGCGACCAACGCAGCCACCGTCACGTCCGAAAGATGATGCGCGCCAAGCAGCATGCGCGACAATGCGATGCCGAGCGCCACGAGCAGCGCGGGGATGCCGAGCCATGGCCGCGCAAACAGCAGCACGCCCGCGAAGCCAACGGCGGTGGCCGTGTGGCCCGAGGGAAAGGAATTGTATTTGGGATTTCCGACGGTGAGTTCGCCGTTGTGAAAAGGGCCATACCAGCCCTGCGCGATTTCCTTGCCCGCATTCGGGCGCGCGCGACCGGTGGTGAGGCGGGATGCATTCACGATCGCCCCGGCGACTGTCGAGGCGATCATCGCGGAAATCAGGATGCGCTGCCATTCGCGGTTGCGCGCGCGCCATGCGATGAGCAATCCCACGCCGCCCGCGGCCATGAGCCACGGCCAGTCGCCGTAGCGGCTCACGGCGCCCTGGACATGATATTGCGACGACTTCTTCCAGCCCTTGCCTTGCATGGCGAGGATGTGCTCGCGGGACCAGTCGTCGAGCCGGAACGAAACCGCGACCAATGCGCCGGCAAGGATCGCGAGCGCGACCATCACCACGATGCGTGCGGTTTTTGATTTTCTTTCCGGAACGGCCATGGAAGTTTCCCCGCTAGACAAGCGAAACGAACTGCCATGAGCGAGCGAATCCATTCGTGAATAAAGAAGGCCGGCACGCAGAAAATAAAACGAAGCCGCTCTCTCCCGCCTTCCCATTTTCGTTGCTGAAAATTTTCGCCGTCGTGGCGCTCACGGGCTGCACGGTGATCGAGCCGGAGCAGCGATCCTCGTCGGCCGGCGGCACGATTCTTCGCAGCACGGGAACTCCCGCGGAGCCGGTCGTCAGCATCGCGCAACGCCCGACGGCCACTTCCGACCTGTGGCCGACCGATGCCCCCGAGATCCACGCGAAGTCGGCGATCCTCATTGATGCCGACAGCGGCCGCACGCTCTACCAAAAGAACGCCGACATGCCCCGGCAGGTCGCGAGCACGCAAAAATTGCTCACCGCGCTCATCATCGCCGAGCGCGGCGACCTCGACGCAATCGTCACGATTCAATCATCGGATACCGATGTCGAGCCAACGAAGGTGGGGATGCGCGCGGGCCAGGCCTATCCGCGGCGGCAGTTGCTGAACGCGCTGCTCGTGCACAGTTGCAATGACGCGGCTGTTGCACTCGCCCGTGACGCGGCGGGCAGCACGCAGGAATTCGCATATTTAATGAACGCGCGCGCACAGGCGCTCGGCGCGACCTCGAGCCACTTCGTGAATCCGAATGGCCTGCCCGCTCCGCAATACTCGACGGCGCGCGACATGGCCCGCATCGCCTACCGCGACTACCGCCACCCGGAATTGCGCGAAATCATGCGCCAGACTTTTTATCCGTTCCGATTCAACAGCGGCCGCGTGAGTTATCTCGAAACGACGAACCGGCTTCTCGGCCGCGTCGCCGGCGTGGATGGCATGAAAACCGGCTACACCGATGCCGCCGGCCGCTGCCTCATCACCAGCGCAACGGTGAACGGCCGCCACTACATCCTCGTGCAGCTCGGCAGCCGCACGAGCTACATTTTCAACGACGCACAGACGATGCTCGCGTGGGCTGCGTCGCGCTGATCACTTCCACTTGATCGAGCAGCCGAGGCTCGGCATTTGCGGGTGCGGCGCAGGCTTTCCCGCGAGCACGGCATCGAGAGCGGCGCGCATGTCCGCGCCGGTGACCGGCTTTCCATTGCCGGGCGTGCTTTCGTCGAGGCGTCCGCGGTAGGCCAGGCGGCGATCCGCGTCGAAGAGAAAAAAATCCGGCGTGCACTCCGCGCGGTAGGCGTGCGCCACCTGCTGCGTTTCGTCGTAGAGCATTGAAAATGGAAAATCGCATTCCACCGCCATTGCGCGCAGGCCGTCGGGGCCATCGTCGGGATATTTCACGGCATCGTTCGACGAGATCGCGACGAACGCCGCACCCTTCGGCTGGTATTCGTTTGCGAGGCGCACGAGTTCTTCCCGCACATGCACGACATACGGACAGTGCGCGCAAATGAACATCACGAGCAGCGCGGAGCTGCCGGAGAAATTTGCGAGCGAAACCGCGGAATTCGTGACGACATCGGGCAGCGAAAAGTCGGGGGCCGGGGTGCCGTGCGGAAGGGAATCGGTGGCGATGGTGGGCATCCGCGAATGATCGCCTCTCCGCTCGATGGAATCAATGGGGTTTGACCCGCGTCACGGCATTGGTTACGAGCGGGCCATGGGCAAAATTCACGTCAACCGCGACCGGCGGAATCTCGGACAGTTCACGCCGGAGGAGATCGCGGAGGGTTTGGCGTCCGGGCGCTTCATTCCGAGCGACCTCGCATGGCGCGAGGGCATGGAAGCATGGCAGCCGCTCTCAACATTCACGGACCTGCCGCAGCCTGCCGCGGAACCACCTCCGGAAATTCCAATTGCCGCTGAGAATGTGCCTCCGCCTTTGGATTCCGCGGCCGGTTTCCCGTGGGATCGGCGCGGTGAAATTGGATTCATTAACGCACTTTGGGAAACGCTTTCCCAATCGCTCGGCCAGCCCTCGAAGTTGTTTGCCAGGCTGCCGGAGACGATGACGATGGGAGGCCCCTACCGGTATTACCTGTTACTGGCTCTCGTGACAGGCGCGATCAACATCGGGATCATGCTGATATTCATAAAGGCCGCGGTCGCATTGGTCGCAAGCTCACCGGAAGCCGCAAACTCCGCACAGGTAAAGGCGATGATGGCCAGTTTCAATAATGTCAGTTTCGGAAGAATGCTGTTTACACTGGTGGTATTCATTCCAGTGACCCCGTTTGTCGCAGCAGCCGCTTGTCACGGATTACTGGCGTTATTCGGCGGTGTAAAACGGTCTTTTTTGACAACGTTTGCAGTCGTTTGCTACGTGCTTGGTTCGGTGAGTCCACTGCAGCTTCTGCTTTGTTGCGGTGCCGTGGTGCAATTTATCTGGGCGCTTGTTTCGCTAAGTAGCGGACTCGGGGCGGCGCACCGCACGGAGACATGGCGCGCCGCCATGGCGGTCACCATTGTGTTCCTGATTTATTTTATGATCAGCGTGCTGGGCGCGATGGCGTCTATGCCGGCCTTGCCCGCAGCCGGAATGGCGCCGCGATGAAAATTGGCGCATTACGCACTCCAGACAGCCGCCACGATCCGGAAATATTGTGGCTCCTTGTGCTTGGCACAATGGGTGTCGCCGGCCTGGTGAGCCTGCAACTTGGGGTTCGGATGCAGAGGTGTTTGTTTCACGACCTCACGGGCCTGCCGTGTCCAACATGTGGCGGAACGCGCTGCCTGCGAAACCTGATCGAGGGAAATTTCGAATCGGCCCTCGCGTGGAATCCGCTCGTTTTCCTTGCGGCCATCGCGTGCGCGATTTTTATGCTCTATGCAATTACGGTCGTTTGCTTTCGGCTGCCCCGACTCAGACTCAAGTGCGTATCACGGCGCCAGTCGTGGTTGATATGTGCCGGGGGCGCACTCCTCCTCGCGACAAACTGGATTTATCTCATCTGGCGAGGGATCTGAGCCAATGCAAAATCGCGGACTCACCGCGTCCTGGCTCGCACAATGGACACGCACATCGTGTCTCCCCGCGCGCTCGAGCGAAGCCGTCACCGCGGCGGTGGCGAGCTCGGCGGAGTTGCAGTCGCGGCTGAGGTGCCCAAGCAACACCGTGCCCACGCGCCCCTCCGCAAGGCTTGCGATCACGTCCGCGGCGGCGCGATTGGAGAGATGCCCGTGGCGCGAAGTGATGCGCTGCTTCACGGACCATGGACGCCGCGTGTCGCGCTGGAGCAATTCCTCGTCGTAATTCGTCTCGATGAGCAGCGCGTCCGCCTCGCGCATGCGCTCGATCACGAGTTGCGTGGCATGCCCGAGATCCGTGAGCAGGCCGAATGTCGCATCCGAATTCCGAATGAGAAATCCCACCGGATCCGCCGCGTCGTGCGGCACGGAAAACGCCTCGATCGTGAGCGCGCCGATCGAAAAAGCCGCGCCATTCGAAAAAAACCGCCAGTTGCGATGCCCGTTCATTGCGCCGGCCTCGAGGGCGGCGGCCGTCATGCGATTCGCGTAAACCGGAATTTCCCGCCGCGAGCAAAGCACCCGCAACGCCGCGGTGTGATCGCCATGTTCATGAGTGAGCACGATGCCGTCGAGCGAATCGGGCGCCATGCCGCAGGCCGCAAGCCGCTCCGTAAGCTGCCGCGCGCTCAACCCCGCATCGAGCAGGAGACTGGTGCCGCCGCAGCGGACGAGCGCGGAATTTCCCGCGCTGCCACTGGCGAGAATCGTCACTTCGAGCATAAATCCGGATGTTAGCCCAACTTGAGGAAAGCTCGAATGAAATGAGATGCGATTTTCATTTCCCATTTCGCATTTCCCATTTCGAATTCCCCAAGATGCAGCAATACCACCGCCTCCTGCGCCATGTGCTCGAGCATGGCCGGCCGAAAGCCGACCGCACCGGCACCGGCACCCTCGCCGTCTTCGGCGCGCAGGAACGCTTCGATCTGCGCGACTCGTTTCCGCTTCTCACCACCAAAAAACTCCACACCCGCTCGATCATCCATGAGCTGCTGTGGTTCCTGAACGGCGACACGAACACCCGCTACCTGCACGACAACAAGGTCACGATCTGGGACGAATGGGCCGACGAAAACGGCGACCTCGGCCGTATCTACGGCGCGCAATGGTGCGACTGGCGCTCGCCCGACGGACGCTCGATCAATCAAATTGACGAAGTCATCGCGCAGATCAAACGCACGCCGGACAGCCGCCGCCTCATCGTGAGCGCGTGGAACCCCGGCGAGCTCGATAAAATGGCGCTCGCGCCGTGCCACGCGATGTTCCAGTTCTTCGTGCAGGACGGCGA
>JBOHXO010000642.1:0-7641 GCA_050737475.1 Chthoniobacterales bacterium | reverse complement strand
GCACGACTTGATCCTTGCTCGCGTTCGAGATGTAGAGGCCGTGTTCGTCAATGCTGCCGGAGAGTGAGTTGTTTTCGATCACGAGTCCGTTCACGTAGGCGGTGAAGATTCCCCACTTGCCGTAATTCGAAATGTGGTTGTTGCGGAGCACGACGTCCTCGTGATTTCCGGAGACCGCGTCGTTGCCAAGCCGCGAGCCGAGTTCGGAGGATTGCACGGAAATGCCCGCGCGGCTGGTGGTGTCGTCGCCCGTGCCGACGAGCGTGAAACCATCAATCACGATGTGCGAGGAATCGCGAATGCGGATACCGTCCCTGTTCACGCCGCTGACGCCGTTGATCGTGGCCGTGGCGCCGCTGTTGACGACGATGGAAATGGGCGAGCCGGCGTCGCCGGAGTGGCCGAGGATTTCGAATGGCGCGTAGGTTCCGCCCGCGACGTGCACGGTGTCGCCGGCCTGCAGGCTGGCAATGGCGGACGAAACTTCCTTCCACGGACTGGCCTGCGTGCCGCCGCCGGCGGAGGTATTCGCCGCATCCACGTAATAGTCGGCGGCATGAAGCGATGCGGCGCCGCAGGCGAGCAGCGAGAGGATGAGCCGCGACGTCATGGCCATTCCATTAACGAAACAGAGCACGCTTTGCGGCGCAAGGGCGCGTCCGCTGCGTTATGTGAATCGCGAATGAACACACATCATGCACTCGAACTTTTTCGCGATTCCATCCGCCGCCGGCATCTCGCCATCGCAACGGAAAAATCCTACTGCGGGTGGCTGCGGCGATTTGCAGGATTCCTGCAAGGCGGCGCGACGACCGGGACGCGCGAGGAAAAAGTGGAGGCGTTTCTCACCGATCTTGCGCGGCGACGATGCTCCTCCTCGCAGCAGAATCAGGCGTTGAACGCGCTCATGTCCTTTTATCGGGACGTGCTGGAGCAACCGTTGTCGGGCGTGAATGCACTTCGCGTGAGGCGGCCCGCCGGCATCCGGATCGCGCCATCCGCGGCGGTGGTGCGAGCGTTGATGATGGCTCTCGAGGACACGCCATCGCAACCGGTGCGATTGATCGCGAGCCTGCTCTACGGCTGCGGACTGCGGCTCAACGAGGCGCTTGGACTGAGGCTGAAGGATGTGGATCTCACGAATTCGCGTTTCTGGATTCGAGACGCAAAGCACCACCGCGACCGCGTGGTGGCGATCCCGTGTGCGCTGACGGGAGACATTGTCGCGCAAGTCGCGCGGGCCGAGGCATCGTGGCGCGAGGATTTTTTGAAACGAATCCCCGTGCCGCTGCCGGGGCTGCTCGGCAGGAAATTTCCGCACGCCGAATACAGCCGCGACTGGTATTGGTTGTTTCCGGTCGCGGATGTTTGCACAGACACGCGATCGGGCCGCACGGTGCGATGGAGATGCCATCCGGCCGTGGTGCAACGCGCGTTTGCGCGGGCTTCGGAACGGGCGTCGTTGCGTCCCGCGGTCACGCCACACCATTTAAGGCATGCTTATGCGACGCATTGTCTCGACGCGGGAGTGAACGTGCGCGCGCTGCAGTCGGCAATGGGTCACAAGTCGCTGGAAACCACGATGCGCTATCTGCACGCGGATGCATTATCCGTCACAAGTCCGCTGGACCGCCCGCACTGCCAGCCGCCGGGCACGGGCGCTTTTTGCGGCGCTTCGACTGCTTTTTGACGATCCGGTCACAAAATTGACGTTGACCGCGGAGCCTGTATTCATGGAACTCGGCGGACACCGGCATCGCCGGATTTCCAATCATGAGCCAGGCAACCCCGAAAACCGTTCAGGAATACATTGACGAAACGCCTGTCTGGGCTGACGGCACGACGGTCGCCGGAACGCCCATGACCATGATGCAATGGCGCATCTGGACGCTGGCCACGGCGGGAAAGTTTTTCGAGGGGCTCGTGGTTTTCATGACGGGCGTGGCGCTGCCGCTCATCGCGATCGAGTTCGGCCTCGGCGCGGCGGAGAAGGGCATGATCGGCGCGTCTTCGCTCTTTGGCATCCTGATCGGAGCGACGTTGCTGGGCGGACTGGCGGATCGTTTTGGTCGCAAGCAGATGTTCATCGTCGAGATGGCGCTCTTCACGATTTTCCTCGCGGCGGTGACGTTCAGCACCAGCTTCCCCGTGCTGCTTTTCTGTTTGTTCGGGATGGGGATGGCGCTGGGCTGCGACTACCCGACGGCGCACATGGTGATCTCGGAAAGCATTCCCAGCAGCGTGCGCGGGCGGCTGGTGCTCAGTGCATTCGGCTTCCAGGCTGTCGGTGCGCTGGTCGGCACGGCGGTCGGCTTTTTGATCCTGCGTGCGAGCGGCGCGGTGGGCGACTGGCGGATCATGTATAGCATGGCCATTCTGCCGGCGATGCTGGTGACGATGGGCCGGTTTTTCGTGACCCAAAGCAGCCACTGGCTCGTCGCGCAGGGGCGCATTGCCGAGGCGGAGCGTGAGATCGAGCGCCTACTGTGGCGGAGTCCCGCATATCCCAGAAAAGTGGTGCTGCACCGGGTGATCGAGGCCGAGGCTGGCAAGGATTCCACAAAGGATGCGGTCCAAAAAAACGCCGGCGGCTACATGAAGCTCTTTACAAAAAAGAAGAACCGTCGCGCCACGATCCTCGCGTCGGTGCCATGGTTTTTGCAGGACCTCGGGACCTATGGCATCGGCATCTTCACGCCGATCATCCTGACGACCGCGCTGGGCAAGACGAACGAACACGCGCGCAACCTCGCGGAAGTCGTCCACGCCACGATGCACGCCGCCAAGGGCGCGGCGCTCATTGATGTGCTCCTGATCGTGGGAATCGTCGCGGCGGTGCTGCTCGTGGATCGCGTCGGCCGCATCCGCCTGCAAATACTCGGCTTCATCGGCTGCGCCGCGGGCCTCTTCGTGGCTGCACTCTCCATGTATGCGCCGGAGGGCGGGTTGAAGACGCTCCTGATTTTTGCGGGGTTCATGACATTCAACTTCATGACGAACCTCGGTCCGAACGCGATGACGTATCTCCTCGCCGGCGAGGTTTTCCCGACAAAGGTGCGCGGCATCGGCGCGGGATTTGCGGCTTCCTTTGCGAAGATCGGTGCGGTGGCGACCGCATTCCTTTTTCCAATCCTGCTGAAGGACATCGGCACGGCGATCCTCCTCTACACGCTGGTCGGCACGTCGCTGATCGGCGCCTGGGTGACCTGGCGTTTTGGAATCGAAACCAAGGGACTCAATCTCGAAAAACTCGACACGGAAGACCCGGTCTAGCCAACGGCTTCGCGCACGAGTTCCGCGATTGCGGGCGGGAGATCGAGGCCGAGCGCGGCCTGCTGTGCGGCGGGGCTCATCTTGCGCCATGTCTTTTGGAGGATGCCGATGAATTTTTCGCGCGGATAATCGGCGTGTTGCGCGGCGAAGGCGCCGATTTCATTTTCGAGGAACACGAGGCAGGCGGCGTCTTCGAGCGCTTGTGTGCCGGGGTTCGTGGCGAGGCCCGTTTTGGAGACCCAGGTCGCAACGTTGTCGGCATCGTCAGTCGCGACGCCGGCCGCGACCAGCAACTCGCGGGCGCGATCGGCCTGCTTGCGGTAGAGACTTTTTCGCCATGCAAAATAGCCGGGCTTGCCGTCGGGAAACGTTGCACGCGGGACGGTCCAGCGTTCGAGGTGCTGGCAGCGTGCGGCGAGGCGAAGCAGCGTCGTGGCGTCGGGCACAAGGCATGCGACCCACTGCTCGGCGCGGTCGGCGTAGACAAGCTCTGCGGGGCGGCCATCGGGCGCGTGTTTCGGATCCGCGGAATGCGCCGCGTCAATCAATTCGCGCGCCCGCTCGAACGGAAGGGTATCGCTCATTGGCGAATTGTAGACGCCGCGCCCGATTCCGTCACGGCTCGCCGTAGAGATTCAGCAGCTTGAGGAGCACGCCGTTCGTCCAGCCGAAGCCGTCCTGCGTGGGATATTCGCCGCCACCGCCTGGCCTCGAGAGATCAATCACGTCGTATTTTTCCATGAGTTTTCCGGTGGCTTTGTAAACCCGCAAATTCTGTCGCACCCAGCGGCGCGCGATTGTTTCCGCGAGTTTGTTTTCGCCATAATTTCGCAGGCCCTGGATGGTGATCCACTCCAGCGGCGCCCAGCCGTTTGGCGCATCCCATTGTTCGCCGGTTTCATTCAACGTCGTGACGACTCCGCCGGGTTTCAGAAAATTCTTCGTGAGGGTTTTCGAAGCTGCGGCAATACGGTCCCTCGGCGCGATGTTGAGGAAAAAAGGCATCATGCCGGCGAGAGTGAGCGTCCTCGGCTGCGCTTCCGCGGCGAGATCACAGTCCACATACCAGGATGACTCGGGTGACCAGAAAAGCGTGTTTATCGCCGCCGCGCGTTTGGCGGCGATTTCCTCCATTTCGCGTGAACCGGATTCGTCGCCGTCGAGTTTGCGTGCCTTTGCGATCGTGAGTTCGAGGTGCTGGAGCAGGCAGTTCAAATCCACGGGAAGGATCTCGGTCGTGCGCACGGTCGCGCGTGTGCGGCCGTCGGCGAACCAGCGACTGCTGAAGTCCCAGCCGCTCTCGGCCGCGGATCGGATGTCGCGGTAGAATTGCGCCGGCTCGCGTTTTGCGGACGCCGCGAGCTTGCGATCCGTGCGGTATTGCTCCTCGCGGGGTGTGCCGGCTGCATCGTGGTAGCGATTGAGAATGCGATCGGCGACGCGCACCGCGTGGCCACGCGACTCGTCCATCCAGAAACGATATTCCGTCTCGAGCGCGAGCCGGAATTTGCGATACACCGCGTCGCCATCTGCCTCCGCGAGCAGGTCCACCATCAACGAAAAAAACGGCGGTTGCGAGCGGGTGAGGTAGTAGGTGCGATTGGCATTCGGGATGAATCCGAACGTCTCAATGAGGCGTGCGAAGTCCTCGACCATGTGCTCGAGCATTCCGATGCGCCCACTTTCCTTCAGCCCGAGCATCACGAAATAGGAATCCCAGTAATACAACTCCTCGAACCGCCCGCCGGGCACCACGTAGGGAAATGGCAGTGCGATGAGTGAGCCGCCCTTCGGTGCTTTTGCGGAGCTGCGCTCGAGTTGATCCCACAAGGTTTCGATATGTTTGCGCACGTCGGCAGTGCCGCGCGGAACGACGAAATTTTCCCGCACGAATGCAGCGAGATCGAAATCGGGTTCGTCTTTTTTGCGTTCGTAATCCGCGAGAATTTCCGCAGGCAGACGCTTTGCGACGCAATCCGCGAAGTCCTTTTCGTCGGGCAGCACGCCTTCCATTTGCACACGCTGGAAGAGCCCGCCGTAAAGCTGTGCGGGCGATGGAGGAAGTTTCGCCGCGGAAAAAGCGAGCGGGATGAGCAGGAGGAGGAAGAACCGTCTCATGCATCCAATAAACGGCAGATGCCGCCGAACACCAAAAATCAAATCACGGTCCAGGACTGGCGCCGACCAGCGTGAAGGAGTTGCCATAGCAGTTCACATTGATCGGCAGACGCAGGCGCACGTTTCCTTTCTGCAGCAGTTTTCGGTAGACAGCGATGCGGTCAACCGCGCGCGCCCATGTTGGATCGCGTTTCAATATCGCGAGCCGGACCGTGAGAAATGTCGCGAGCCATTTTTTCTCGGGGACGTCGCCAGGCATGCCGCCGGCACGGAAATTTGTGCGGCGGATGAGGTCGAGGATTCCGCTCTCTCCGTGGTTCACATAGGCGTCGTAGAGCTGGCCCCGCGTGATCGGCAATCGCGCGCCGATGCGCATGGCGAGCCGTCTGGCGGGATTCCACGAGAGCCTGTCATTGAGCTTGCGCTGGGCACTGCGGAAGCGCGGATCGCTGCCGCAGGATTGAAACGCGGCGGGGAATTCCTCGAGCCCGGCGGTGTCGGGATTGCGCCCTGCGCTGTCATGCGGCGCGGCGTCAATGCGCTTGAACGCCGGGATGAAGCGGACGAGGGCGTTGGAAGGCCGTGCGCGCCTGTATTCCTCGAGGAACATCGTGCCGGAATACGTGCCGCTGGTGAACCCGACGAAGCCGAACGTCCAGCCGCGCCCGTCGCCGATGTTCGCGGCATACGTGTATTGGAAAACGGGCGTGCTGTTCTCGAAGATCGAGGTGAGCTGCTGGATCGTGGTCTTGACGGCGCCCGCAGCGTTCGTTGCGAGGAGCGCGAGGCACAGCGCCATCGTGGATAAAACTTTCTGCACGTTCCCTACCAAGACCACATGTCCCTGCCGGTGACAACCGCAAGGCGTTGTGGCACCGTGGGGTTCCCCCCATGTTGCGCCGATGGACAGTGCTTGCGTTGCTTGCCTTTGCCGGCGGGCACGGCTTTGCAGCGGCGACCTCCGGGATGGCGGACGCGATCGCGTGGTATGATTCGCTGGGATTTCCAGACACGAGCGGCCTGCCCTATGTGCGTGTGGCCACGGGCAGCTGGATAGCGGTCGGTGATAAACCGCCGGAGAACCGTTACGCGAAGGGATTTCTCGTGAGCGACGACGGGGCGACGTTCCGCGTCTTCGTTTGCGGCGTGGCGGAAAAATACGGGCGTGCGGCATTGTTCGGTGAGGAGGAACCTTGCGAGCAACTGGAGGTGATCAAGTTCGAGCGGAAGACGGACGAGCCGAAATACAAGCGGGTGTATTACGAACGGCTGGATCTCCGAAAGGAGGCGGATGCCGCGCGCGAGCGTGTGCGCAAAGTGTCTCCTGACGATCTTCACTGGGGCCGCCCCATGGGGCACCGCGTGCGCTTGTTCGCGTTTGGCCGGGAGTGCCTGAGGAATGGGCTCACTGCGCAGGGGGACAGCTTCATGCAACTCGCGGCGGGCATTTCGGACGAGCAAACCGGCAAGGTGCGCGCGCTGAAGGAAGCGCTGCAACAAAGCACGGGGGACTCGGTATGGACGGCGACGGAGGAGAAATTTGGCGACCCTGGGATTCCGTGGACGGAAATTTTGAAGGACTACGAATCGTTTGCCGCGCGCTATCCGGCCAGCGACAAGACCGCGGAGGCGAAGGAGCGCGCCGCGCTGCTTCGCAAAATGATCGCGGAGGAAGCGGCGCACCATCCCAGGCCGCTTGCGCAAATGTCGCCGGATGAGCAGGCCCGGGAAGCCATTTACCAGCTGCGCTATCTCGACACGGAGCTGTGGGTGAGCGGCGAACATTACCCGACCACGAGCTGGAATCGGAAGGAAAGCAAAAAAGCCGATCCGGTGCATCAGCTTGTGGACCTGGGCGACGCGGCCGTGCCGGCCATGATCGAGGCGCTTGACGATCGGTCGTTCACGCGCTCGATGGAGCAATCCTTTCATATGCAAATACCGCCCTCCGTCCTGCGCGTGAGCAATATCGCGCAGCGGATCCTCGAACACATCTCGGGGCGCAATTTTTTCCCGCAACGCACGAACGACGGAAAATTGATCGCCGGCACGACGCGTCAGCAAGCCGAGGCGTGGTGGGCAGAGCGGCAGGCCAGGGGTGAGAAACAGGTGCTGCTCGAGCAGGCGGCGAAGGGCGGCCAGGATGGACGCGCGGCGGTGCGCAAGCTCGTGGCGAAATATCCCGATGCCGCTCTGGATGCCATCAAATCCGCGCTGCCCGTCGCGGAAAACGAGGCCGTGCGCGGTTCG
>JBOHXO010000641.1:0-1842 GCA_050737475.1 Chthoniobacterales bacterium | reverse complement strand
CGTGAATGCATTGCGGGACCAGCGAACGAAACGTGGCTGGGGCTTCGCCGCCATCAACGATCGCCGGTGGCGCGGGCAATGCGTAATCGTGGAGGATCAATGCGGCGTCGGCAGCAAATGCGTCCAGCGTTGCGAGAAAAAGATCGAAGAGAAGTTTTGCGGCGGTGTCGGAAAGAAAGGCGGGATCGTAATCCAATGCCACCTCGGGCCGATCGGTGGCGATGACGCGCAGCGTAATCGGTGGCACAGTGAGTTGGAAAAGCTGGGTGTCGGCGGCCATCCAGCGCGGCATGCCGAGCTGGAGCAGGTCGTTGAGTGTGTGATCCCGGTAGAAGAACGCGGTGGCTGGTTCGATTTCCTGCGTGGTGATGCCGAGGACCTGCGCTGCAGCTTGAAGATCGGTTGGGCCGGGAATTTTTTTTGCGAAATCACGCACGAGGTCGCCGGCCATCTCGACGGATTCGACGCAGCGACGCCGCAGCACCAGGTTTTCGATGCGGCCGATCCCGCCGTCCATGCGCTCATTTTCGAGAAGCAATGCGTCGTCGGATGAGGTGGCCCGCGCAATCACGAACGCCCAGGCCGCGCCGAAGAGGCTGCGCAGGTCCGCATCCATCGCGGTGGCGGCCATGGCAAAGGCGGTGCGCTCGGGACGCTCGAAGGTGTGGGAAACGGAACGACGTGTCCCGCCGGTTGTTCCGGATTCGGGGAGCGGCAGCACGATGAGCGGGCGCGGCGGCACGAAGTCCTTGAACGCGTCCTTCCATTCGTCGCCGCCTGCGGAAGTTTCCGCGGGAATGGCTTCGAATTGCGGAGCCTCGGCGCCGGAGCGCAGACAGTCGTAGGCGTGCAGCCATTGGTGCAGCGCAGCTGAGGCGGATAATTGGTCGAGCAGCGCGCCGTGAAAGGACCAGAGCGCGTGGCCTCCGCCATTCGGCAGGCGGATGAACGTGATGCGGCATGGCGGAGCCGCGTCGGTTGCAATGGGCGCCGCTGCGTCGGTTTGCTGCAGGCGCTGCCATTCGGTGCCGAGGTCTTCGGGCGGTGCGGACTGCCAGTCGAATGCCTGCCAGGTGAATTCCGGAGAGGTTGCGACGACCGGCGAGCCATCCGTAGCGAATGTCGTGCGCAACGCGTCATGCGCGGTCGCAACGGTTTCCCATGCTGATTTCAGCGCGTCGCCGTCAACGACCTCGCCGAAGCTGATCGAGACCTGCGACGTGTGGAACGCAGAACCGGCGGGCTGGCGCGAAACCTCGAGGTATCGGCGCAACGCAATGGGAAGCTCGGGCATACGATTAAAACCCGGCGTCGGTCACCGCGCCCTGCGAGGCCGTCGTCACATGCGACGCGTATTTCGCAAGCACGCCGCGGCGGTAGCGCGGCTTTGGTTTTTTCCACGCGGACAGGCGGCGTTTGATTTCGGCGCCGGAAATGCCGAGCGTGAGTTTGCGCGTCGTGGCGTCAATCGTGATCGGGTCGCCGTTCTTCACGATCGCGAGCGGGCCGCCCTCGAATGCCTCGGGCGTGATGTGGCCGACCACGAATCCGTGCGTGCCGCCGGAGAAGCGTCCGTCGGTGATGAGCGCGACGGATTTGCCGAGGCCGGCTCCCATGACCGCCGCGGTCGGCGAGAGCATTTCGCGCATGCCGGGACCGCCGCGCGGCCCCTCGTAGCGGACGACGATCACGTCGCCGGCCTTGATTTTACCGGCGAGGATGGCTTCCAGTGCATTTTCCTCGGACTCGAAAACGCGCGCGGTGCCGCTGAACTCCAGTCCTTCCTTGCCGCTGATTTTTGCGACGGCTCCGTCCGGCGCGAGATTGCCGCGCAGGATGACG
>JBOHXO010000640.1:0-1513 GCA_050737475.1 Chthoniobacterales bacterium | reverse complement strand
GAACAACGGCTCGCCAAACTTCGATGCCATTTCCGCACTTTACGATGTAAAAACATCGGCCAGAACTCCTGAGGAAAATGTCGCGCTCACCCAGGCATTCTTCCAACTGAATCCCGAACTTTCCCGTACGAACACTTCCCAAAAACAGAACTCCAAAAAATGAAACGAATCATCCCCATCCTCGTCCTCGCCGGCATTGTCCCCGCCGTGGCCGCGCCGCTCATCGGCGAAAAGCTGATCGTAAGCCCCGCGGGGGATTCCAGTAACACGGTGAGTGATTCCGCTGTCGCCATCGGACGCTACCACAATGTGAGTGGAACCTATTCCATGGGCGTGGGCACGGGTATGACCGTTGCCGGCGCGCAGTCCTTTGGAATGGGCTACTGCAACACCGTGAGTGCGAATTACGCCGCCGCGTTTGGCACCCAGAATACCGTCTCCGGTGCGCAATCCCTTGCCGTCGGCAATGGCAACAATGTCAGCGCCATTAACGCCTCCGCGTTTGGTTATCAGAATATCATTTCCGGCGCGCAATCCAGCGCCATCGGTTATTCCAACCAGGTGACCGGTTCGAACTCCGCCGCCATCGGCAGTTGGAATACGTTTGCGGAAAGCAATTCCATGATTGTGGGCGGCGGCAGCACCATCAACGTAAGCGGCGGCTCGTCCAACCTTTACGTCGGCCAGTCGCTGTTTGGCGGGAACAATTCCGCGAGCATCATCATGGGTTCCTACACGACTTCAACGGGAGGCTACAACTCGGCGATCATCGGACAGGGACTCACGGCGACCAACGTCTCGACGGGCCTGGTGGTCGGCTCTTCGAACGTCGCGACCGGGAAGCAATTCGTGATCGGCACGGGCCTCATTGCCACCGATACCGCGCAGGCTGCGGTTGTCGTCGGTCAATACAACTGCGTGCCCTCTCCGACGCCGCCGCCGGGCTCGCCCAAGCAACTCTTCGTGATCGGCAATGGCACCGGCGCGGGCTATCCGCAAAATCGCAAGAACGCGATGGAAGTCTATACGGACGGCTCGGTGCGCCTCGGCAAGCGGGGCGGCGATATCGCCATGGGTGAATTTGGCAACCCTGGGTCCGGGGATTAAAGTCATGCGTCGTGCGATCTACATGGTGGCCTGCCTCGCCACCTGCGCCGGGCTGCTCACGGCTGCGAATCCGCCGTGGTGGACGACCGGCTCCACGACCATTATTGACAGTGCCAGCCCGCACGACACGGCGGGAAATTACAATGTGGCCACCGTGGGCCAGCTCAAGAACGTGGCAAAAAAAGCCGCGCTCTATTTGAATACCAAGGTGCCGGTCTACGGCGCCGGTGGGCCGGTGAATGTGCTCGTCAGTGCCTTTCAACACAATGCCGGCGATTACAATGCGCTCACGCTCGGGCAGCTCAAAGCCGTCGCCAAGCCCTTCTACAACCAGCTCATGGCACTTGGTTTCGACACGAAGGCCAGCCTGCGCAGCCACAGCACTCCGTCGTGGGCTTTCAACTAC
>JBOHXO010000639.1:0-3430 GCA_050737475.1 Chthoniobacterales bacterium | reverse complement strand
GAGCAGTACGGCCAGGTCAATGCGGCGTTCCAGGGTGCCTATGCCGCCGGTCTCATCGCGTTCGGATGGTTCGTGGACCGGTTCGGCACGAAGATCGGCTACTCCGTTTCCATTGTGGCCTGGAGTGCGGCTGCCGCGGCTCATGCGCTCGTTGGCACGGTCAGCGGATTCCTGACGGCACGGATCGCTTTGGGGTTGGGCGAGGGCGGAAATTTTCCGTCCGCGATCAAGGCCACGGCGCAGTGGTTTCCGAAGCGTGAACGCGCGTTTGCCACAGCCCTGTTCAACTCGGGTGCGAACGTTGGCGCCATCGTCGCGCCGGCAATCGTGCCGGTGATCGCGATCAAATTCGGCTGGCACGCCGCGTTCCTGCTTGCCGGTATTCTCGGCCTCGTCTGGCTCGTCGCGTGGCAGATGTTTTACGATATTCCCGAGCGGCACAAGTCCGTCAAAGCCTCCGAGCTTGCACTGATCGAGGGCGACGCGGCGGACCCCGCGGACACCGGCGGAAAAGTCCCGTGGCTGCATCTCCTCGGCTACCGCCAGGCGTGGTCGTTCATCGCCGCGAAATTTTTGACGGATCCAATCTGGTGGTTCTTCCTGCTGTGGCTGCCGGATTATCTCAGCACGCGCGGCGTGAAATTCGACAAGCTTGGCGCGCCGTTGATGACGATTTACGTCATCGTCACCGTGCTGAGCATCATCGGCAGTTACCTCGTCGGGTTCTTCATGGCCCGGGGATGGAGCGTTACCAAGGCGCGGAAGCTCGGCATGCTTGTCTTCGCGATTTGCGTGCTGCCGACTTTCATCGTGCCGCATGTGAGCTTGTGGACGGCGGTCGCATTGTTCGGTCTCGCTGGCGCGGCGCATCAGGCGTGGTCTGCAAACCTTTTCACGACCGTGTCCGACATGTTTCCAAAACGCGCCGTGGCATCGCTAATCGGCATCGGCGGAATGGCGGGCTCGATCGGTGGAATGCTTTTCCCGATCTGGTGCGGCAAGGTGCTCGACCACTACAAGGCCAGCGGAAATGTCGTCGAAGGATATTCGCACATCCTGCCGATTTGCGCGTTCGCCTATCTCGTCGCGCTGGGCGTCAACACGCTGCTCGCGCCGAAGTTCGATCAGGTCAGGCTGAAGTTGCCGGAGGCGTAAGTTCCTTTTCCTGGCGCACCCAAAGCGTGCGGTTGGGGAAGGGAATTTCGATGCCGGCGGCATCGAAGGCGTTCTTGATGCGCGCGCGCAATTCGCGGCCGGCGGCCCATTGCCTGCCGGGCAGCACCTTCATCCACGCGCGAATCTGCACCGAGCTCTCCGCGAGATTTTGCACGCCCAGCACCTCGGGCGCCTCGATCACGATGTCGGGATTCGCCGCGGCGTAGGCCTCGAATTCCTTTTTCAAGATCGCGGTCGCGGCGGCGATGTCCGCGCTGTAGGCGATGTCGAGATCGAGCAGCAGCCGCGACCAGTCGCGCGTGAGCACGCTGGCCTGCGTGATTTGTCCGTTCGGAATGATGTGCACGCTGCCGTCGGCATCGCGAAGGAGCGTGGTGCGGAGATTGATTTCCTCGACCGCGCCGGAGACGTTCGCCGCATTGATCACGTCGCCGACCGAGAACTGCTGCTCGAGGATGATGAACGTGCCGCTCAAAATATCCTTCACGAGGCTTTGCGCGCCGAAGCCGAGGGCGACCCCGACAATGCCCGCGCTCGCGAGGAGCGGCCCGATTGCAAATCCGATTTCCTGGAAGATCATGACCGCGGCCAGGAGCACCAGCGTGATCGTGACCATCGCATCGAAGAGATTGGTGAGGGTGGTCTGGCGCTTGGTGGCCATCAAGTCGTGCAGTGCGTCCTTTCCCGTCGGACGCACGGCGAGGTTGATGGTGCGGCGCACGAGTTTGCGCGTCACTTTCAGTCCCACCATGAGCAGGAGGAGGATGAGCACGATGCGCACGCCGTGGGTGCACGCCCAGCTGACAAACTCGGTAATCAGCTTGTTCCAGAATTCCGGCGAGAGCGCTTCGACTTTGTCGGGCATGCGGCAAATTGTGCCCGCGGCTCCGCGCCGCGTCAAACCGCGGAAGCGATGGTCACGGCTGATATTGGACGTTGAGGCGCAGAAAGCGCATGGCGTCGCCGGAAGCAGATGTATTCGCACGGGCGGCGGCGCTGTAGCTGGCATCGTTTTGGTGCGTGCCGGCGAGTGCGGTCGTTGCGGCGGCGGACCAGGATACGAGGTCGGCGGAGGATTCCGGCGTGAGCACGGCGTTCTCGGCGGCGAGCCGGTAGCGATAGCGGATGACGCCGTAGTTTTGCGCGCTGATTGATTCGATCGCGAAGGTCGGGAATGCGGGGAGGTCGAAGGATTTCGGATTCGTGCCGCGTGCGTATTCGACAAGATTCGAGGCGCCGTCGGCGTCGGGATCGGCGGTCGGGTCGGAGATGAGCGGGTCGGCGGCCTCGCCAGCCGTGAAGGACGCGGCCCGCCATGTGGAATAGAGGAGCCGGTCGTCCACGCCGGGGGAGCCGCTGCTCGGCGTGCCATTGGCGGAGACACTCACACGCCAATTCGCGCCATTGGATACCAGCGTGTTGTTCGTGGACGGGCGAATGAGCACGAGCGACGGACCATTGCCGTCGGGGAGCACCGTCCAGGGGGCCGCATCATCGTAGCTGAAGTCCTGAATGACGGAGCCGTTCTTCGCGAGAAGCTGCAGGCGTTCACCGCTGTTGTCGAGCGACCCGCTGATGAAGACGCCCGCGACCGGGAGGCCGGTGCCGTAGCGGAATTGGAAGGCGGCAGGATTCTTCACGATCAGCACGCGCTGACCGGGCGGAAGGATTCGATAGGGCATCGAGTCCGTGAAGACGAAGCTGATGCCGATGCTGAATGTGATGCCGCTGAGGTCTATTGATTTTGTGCCGATGTTCATCAGCTCGACGAATTCGAACATTCCATCGTCGTTGAAACCGGCATTGAGCTCGGCGGTTGACGGGTTGGCGGTGTGATAGTGAATCTTCGAGATTGTGAGGTTGGAGGCCGACGCGGCTTCGGAATCAACGAGGAAAAAGGCGCTGTCGAGCGCGGACCAGACACCGTTGTTGAGTAGTCGGGTCTTGATCATCCTGGGTGTGCCGAGAAGGACCGGAGTCGAATAGACCTGAGCCGTCGCGCCAACGGCATCCGTCCAGGCGACGCGGGGATCGGTTCCGTCCGTGGTGTAGTAGATCGTGCCCGCTCCACCGGTGTTCCCGTTGTAAAGTTTCAGCGTGAAAGTCGCAGCCACCGCGCCGCCGTGCCGGGCGAGATCGGTATCGTTATCGCGCATCTCGGGGGTCACGACGGGGTTCGCGCCGGTATCCGAGGGATAGAGATTTGCCGCGCGGAAATTCGCGAGCATGTTCGTCCACTTCTGCGGAATGATCG
>JBOHXO010000638.1:0-2133 GCA_050737475.1 Chthoniobacterales bacterium | reverse complement strand
CCATCTACACCCACCACATGCACCACCTCGCCATCATGCGTAAGGTCCTCCTGCGCATGAAATCCTGGCTCTACTACTTCTTCGGCGACGGGCATTGAGAACGGAAACGAAGTGGACGTAGACGCAGTCAACAGCATCTACGGGTAGTAGGGCAGCTTGTAGCCGCGCCAGAGCCAGCGCATCTCGTTTGGAAAATCCGCGGCGCCCTGGTCGGGTCCATGATTCAAACCCTCCGGCGCTTTGTCACGATAGTGATACCCGTCGCCCCAGCAGAAACGGAACGGATAGCCTTTTTCGGCGAGGGCATTGGCGACGAGAAAATTCGACGCGGCGATGTCGCCGGCCGGGACCTTGCGGCAATCGTGGTTGCCGGTCTGCAGCGCGATGCGCAGCGGCTTGATGGGATCGGTCGCGCGGATGATTCCGGGATAAACGGAGCCGCCGATTTTGTGGCCGTTCTTCACCACGGCGACATCGAGAAACGTGCCGCTGTTCGTCTGGATTTTGCGGAAGTTGTCCGGAAAATTCCAACCGACCGTGAACGACGCGATGCCGCCGGAGCTGTGGCCGCCGATGCCCCAGCCATTCGGGTCGTCCACGATGTCGTAGTTTTTCTGGATGACGTCAGGAATGATTTCCTCGAGCAGAAATTTTCCGTAGCGGTTGGTGATCGTGTCGTATTGCTCGCTGCGCGAGAGATCGGGCGCCTGCCCGCCGGTGGCGTCGGTGGAACCGGGCGCAATGAAGAGCGCGATGGTCGGCGGCATTTCGCCCGCGGCGATGAGATTATCGAAAACGGTGGGCGCGCGAAATTCGGCGCGCTTCGGATTCCAATACATGTCGTTGTCGAGAAAGACCATCAACGCGGCGGGCTTTCCCTTTTGGTATTGGGCCGGCACGTAGACGCAGTATTTGAAAAACCATCCGGGGTAGTTTTTTTTGCTCTCGTAGATTTTTTCCCCGGAGAGTCTGCCGGCGACGGCATTGCCGATGAGGCCGGCTTCCGCGGGCTGCAGCTTGTATGGCGGCGGGAGGTAGAACGAGCCATTTCCCTCGGTGCCGGGATCGGTCTGATACGTTTTTCCTTTCGTCGCGGGCACGGAGCTCCTGGCGTCCTTCGGCCATTCGGGAAGTTTTGCTTTTGCGAGCGGATCGTTTGGCGGCGGTTGCTGGGCATCGGGATCCGCGGCGGAGAGCGATGTGGCCGAGAGGAGCACAACGAGAAGACGTTTCATCGGGGTGCGACAGATTGCCAGAACGCACGGCCGATAGGCAGCGTTTTATGTCATGGCGCAGGGCCGAAACGCGTGATCGAGAACGGCGCGTGTGAACACCGCAGCACCGGGTTCCTCGGAGGCGCGAGGGCCTGCGATGTTCAGAACATGCACGTCGTTTTTCCTGATGAAATGCCGGAGTGCCGCGCCCGCCTCGCGCGGAGTCCAGATCGCCGCGGAAAGAAACAGCAGCGGTTTTTCCAGGTCGTAGCAAAATCGCGCGGTCTGCGCGGTGCCGCCGGTGAGTTTCGTGTGCAGGCAGAGAATTGCGGTGGCATCGCTGTCGCGCACGTTCCACAAGGTGCGTTCGCCGACGGCGCGGGAGCGGGTTTCGCGCAGCCGATAAATGCGCGGGATCGGGCCGCTCTCGCTCCATCTGCCGCGCGGACACCAGCCGCCATGCGGGATGCCATTTCGCCGGGCCCACGCGAGCGCCGCGCGGTCCACGCCTGTTTGTCCTCCGCTGACGATGGTCAGTTGCATGGCAGCAATATGAAAATGCCCCCGCCTCGTGGCCGTTGCAAATGGAAGGTTGACGGAGCGGGCGCGGCGTGAGACTTCGTGAAGTCGCGTCGCCGGCATAGCTCAGTGGTAGAGCAACGGTTTTGTAAACCGTCGGTCCTCGGTTCGAATCCGAGTGTCGGCTCCACTTTCAACCATCCCCGTCATGTTGCGTTTTGCTTTTTGCGCGTTTGCGTTGCTGGCCATCGGTTGTTCGCGACCCGCGCCGCAGCCGCCCGCAATCGTGCTCGTGATCTCCGATGGCACGTCGCAGGAATTGATCACCGCGGCGCGCATCTACGCCCACGGCGTGCAAGGCAGGCTGGAACTCGAATCGTTTCCGCAATCGGCCATCGTG
>JBOHXO010000637.1:0-14485 GCA_050737475.1 Chthoniobacterales bacterium | reverse complement strand
CACAAGGCCCGGCTCATCGAGGCACTGGGCATGCCGTATTTGCTCGTGCTCCAGTTCGACGAGGAGTTTGCCGCACAGCCCGCCGAGGTATTTATCCGTGCACTTGCAGCGGCATGCCGTCCGCTTCGCAAAATTTGCGTGGGTGCACAATGGGCATTCGGTCACAATCGCACCGGCAACGCGGCATTGCTGCGCAAGCTTGGCGACGAACTGGGCTTTACAGTCACCGAGACGCCGCCCGTCGCAGTGCATGGCGAAATCGTAAGCAGCACGCGCATTCGCAAGGCAGTCGAGCATGGCGACCTTGGCATTGCCCGCATGCTACTCGGCCGGGATTACACCATTCTTGGGACGGTCGAGCATGGCAACGAACTCGGACGAAAAATCGGATTTCCAACGGCGAACCTGCGCGCGCACAACGAGCAATTTCCGCCGGATGGCGTCTATGCGGTGCGTGTGCAACTGGGAGACGCCATTCTGCCGGGCGTTGCGAATGTCGGCTACCGTCCGACGGTCTCAGGCGTCCTTTCGGAGCGAAAACTCGAGGTTCACGTCTTCGATTTCGAGGGGGATCTTTACGAGCGCGACATGGATGTGGACTTCATCTCGTTCCTGCGCGGCGAGAAAAAATTCGAGACACTCGAGGATCTCAAGGCCCAGATTGGCGTTGATGCGGAAAAGGCGAGGCGAATGCTGAAGTCGCGCTAGTCGGCCTGCAGCGCAGCGCGCATTGCCGGCAACGGCGCAGGGCGATTGAACCAGATTTCAAAGGCCAGTGCGCCCTGGTGGAGGAGCATGGACAGGCCGTTCGCAGCGCGCGCGCCCGTTTGCTCGGCGTCCGAGACGAGTCGCGTTTTTCCGCGGGTGTAAACGGCATCGTAGACCATGAGATTCGCCGTGAGGAGTCCCGGCGGAATCAGCGCCGGGTCGCTGTGCTTCATGCCGACGGAGGTTGCATTCACGACGAGGTCGGTGTGCTCGAGCTGCGCGCGCAACGCTGAGATTTCGTGAGGGATGGCAGCAAGGCGCTCAGCGGGCCCGACGAGACGATCCGAGCGGAAGTAGGGCGCGAGTTCCGCGGCGAGGGATGCGGCTTTTTCGTAAGTGCGATTGACGAGGACGAGGCGCTCGCAATTTTCGAGCGCACATTGCACGGCGATCGAGCGGCCCGCTCCACCTCCTGCGCCGAGCACCATCACGCGCAGGTCGCGCACATCCACAAAAAATTCGTCGCGGATCGCGCGCAGAAAACCGGCGCCGTCGGTGTTGAAGCCGACGAGTTTTTGGCCGTCCACGGAAATGGTGTTCACGGCGCCGATGGCTTTTGCGGAAGGGTCAATTGCATCGAGCGAGGCGAGGGCTGCGGTCTTGTGCGGGATGGTGAGGTTTGTGCCGAGGAAGCCGGCGGAGGGAAGGGCACGCAGGGCGGCATCGAGCCCGGCGGGCGGGACGTGCAGGCGCACGTATTGGGCGTTGATGCCGCTGGCGCGCAGAGCGGCGTTTTGGAAGGCCGGGGATTTCGAATGCTCGATGGGATCGCCCATGACGGCGAGCCGTGCCGGGGGTGTGAGCGCGGAGAAAGCGTCCGGGCGCTTGATCAGGTCTTCGGCTGTGAACACCTCGCTCATGCGGGGAATTCGGAAATTGCCCGGTCCATGCGCGCGAGCACGCGATCCCTGCCGAGCACCTCGAACATTTCGTAGAGCCCCGGCCCGACGCTGCGGCCGCTCACGGCGACGCGCGCGGGATGAATGAACTCGCCGTTCTTCGCGCCGAGTTGTGTCGCGGTTTCCTTGAGTTTTGCCTCGAGCGCGGGATGCGTCCAGTCGGCGACAGTCGCGTAGGCTTCCTTGAGTTGTGTGAGACGCTCCGGTGCGCCGGGCTTGCGGAGAGCTTTCTCCACGGCTTCGGGGTCGAACGGATACTGCTCGTTGAACAGGAAGCCAATCCAGTCGGGCACGTCCGAGAGGTGCTTGACCTTTGGCTTCACGATGGCGAGCGCGGCATGGAGGGCTTCGTTGCTCCCATAATCAATGCCGGCCTTCGCGATGAACGGCATGGAAAGTTCGGCGAAACGATCCGGGCTCATGTGAATGATGTGCTGGCCATTCAGCCAGAAACATTTGTCGAGGTCGAAGATCGCGCTGCGGCGGTTGATGTTCTCGAGCGTGAAGAGGTCCTTGATTTCCTCGATGCTCAGGAATTCGCGGTTGTCCTTCGGCGACCAGCCGAGCAGCGAGATGTAATTGGCCACCGCCTCGGGCGCGTAGCCGCCGTCCATGAAATACGTGATGCTCGAGCCGCCGTCGCGCTTGCTGAGTTTTTTGCCCTCGTGATTGAGGATGAGCGGAATGTGCGCGAACTGCGGCGGCTTCGCGTCGAGCGCCTCGTAGAGTTCGATGTGTTTCGGTGTGTTGGAGAGATGGTCCTCGCCGCGGATCACGTGCGTGAGCTGCATCTCGATGTCGTCCACGACATTCACGAAATGAAAAATCCACGTGCCGTCCGGGCGACGGATGGTCATGTCGGGGTGCGTGGCGGGATTCGACATGTCGAACGCAATTTTCCCGCAGACAATGTCCTCGACGGTGACTGTCTTGCGCGGCGAGCGAAAGCGGATTGCGCCCTCGTCCTCGTAGACGACGCCCTTCGATTCGAGTGTCGCGAGATGCTTTTCGTAAATGGCGTTTCGCTCGCTCTGGAAATACGGTCCGAAGCCGCCGCCGACCTGCGGGCCCTCATCCCAATCCAGGCCCATCCAGCGCAGTCCGTCATAGATGACGGAGTAGGCGTCCTCGGTGTTGCGCTTGGCGTCCGTGTCCTCGACGCGGAGGATGAACGTGCCGCCGTACTTGCGGGCGAAGAGCCAGTTGAAAAGCGCGGTGCGGGCGCCTCCGACGTGGAGGTAACCGGTGGGAGAGGGAGCGAAGCGAGTGCGGACGGACATCGTGGCTTTTGACAGAATTAACGGAATTTACAGAATTATGCAGTGACGATAGAGGCGGGAAGCCGATTCCTCCAATGCATTCCCATTTTGTTAATTCTGTTAATTCTGTCTCTTCCTCCTAGCCTGTGTAAATGGCTCTCCAAACCCAGATTGACAGTGAGATCAAGGACGCGATGCGCGCGAAGGATGCGGCGAAACTCGGCGTGCTGCGCATGTTGAAATCCGCGTTGATGAATGCCGCGATCGAGAAGGGCGGCGCGGGAACGCTGCTCGACGACACCGAGGCGAGCGCGGTGATTCGCAAGGAAGTGAAGAAGCGGCAGGATTCCGTCGAGAGTTTTGAAAAGGCGGGACGCACCGAGCTCGCCGAGAAAGAAAAATCCGAGATCGAAATGCTTTCCGCCTATCTGCCGAAAGGCCTGTCCGCCGACGAACTCGCGGCGCTCGTGCGCGAGGCGATTGCCGAGGCCGGCGCGACTTCGAAACAGCAGATGGGCGCCGTGATGAAAATCGCGAATGCGAAAGCCGCGGGGCGCGCGGATGGCAAAAGCCTCAGCGCCGAGGTGCAGAAGCAGCTTGCCTGAATGGCTGGCACGGAACCAATGCCGTCGTTTGCGGCGGTGATCGTCGCTGCGGGATCCAGCCGCCGGATGGGATTCGACAAGGTTCTCACGCTGCTGGCGGGCGAGCCGATGCTGCGGCATTCCGTGCGGGCGTTCGAAATTTGCGCCGCGGTGACGGAAATCGTCGTGGTGTGCGCGAAGGAACGTGAGGTGGATGTGCGCTCGCAGCTTGGCGACGTGCGCAAGCTTGCCGGCGTGGTCGCGGGCGGCGATACGCGCCAGGAATCCGTATGCAACGGGCTGGCGGCCATCACGTCGGAATTTGTGGCGGTGCACGATGCCGCGCGGCCTTTGGTGACTGCGGAATTGATCACGCATTGTTTCGAGGCGGCGGTCGGGCACGGTGCGGCGGTGGCGGCAGAGCCGGTGACGGATACCCTGCAACGCGCGGATGCGACGGGCTCCTGCGAAGGCATTGTCGAGCGTGAGGGGCTCTGGCGGATGCAGACGCCGCAGGTTTTTCGTACTGCGGAAATTCGACGTGCCATGGAATCCGTGCGTGCTTCCGGCGCGAGCGTGACGGATGAAACCTCGGCGTTGCAACGCGTCGGCGGGCGCGTGTTTCTCGTGGAAAACGACGATTGGAATTTTAAAGTGACTTACCCGCGCGACGTGGCGGTGGCGGAATTCATCCTTCAGTCCCGCGCTGCGGCCAGTTTGACGTGAGCATCCAGTTGACGAAACTTTCCAATGGCATCCGCGTGGTGACGTGCGAGATGCCGCATGCGCAGTCCGTGACATTCGGCTTGTGGACGGCCGTGGGCGGCCGGCACGAGCCTGCGCGGCTCACGGGCATTTCGCATTTCATCGAGCACATGCTTTTCAAGGGAACGCGCCGCCGCACTGCGCGGCAGATCGGCCAGGAGGTCGAGGCTGTCGGCGGTTATCTCAATGCGACGACGACGCACGACCATACGGTTTATTACGGCGCGGCGCCCGCGGATCATTTCAACAAGCTGAGTTCCGTGCTTTGCGACATGTATCTCGAGCCGCGGTTTGCGGCGGCGGATATTCGCAAGGAGGGGAGCGTGATCGCCGAGGAAATCCAGATGTATCAGGATGAGCCCGCCGACCTCGTGCAGGAGGTGCTGTGGGAGGAGTTGTGGCCGAACCACGCGCTGGGACGCCCGCTCACCGGGACGCTCGAAAGCATCGCGAGTTTTCGACGCGATGATTTTCTGCAATATCGCAGCGCACATTATCAATCGGGAAATACCGTGGTGAGCGCGGCAGGTTGCATCCGTCACGAGGAGGTCGTGGACCGGGCGGAGAAGCTGCTCGGGACATTGACGAATGGGCGACGCAGCCGCATTTCCAAGGCCCCTGTGCAGCCATCGAAGTTGCGTGTTCGCATCATTCCGCGGGAGACGCAGCAGCTTCATGTTGCGTTCGCGGTTCCGTGCGGTTCGTTGCACGGCGAGGACAGGTATGCCACGTCGTTGTTGAACATGGTGCTGGGTGGCAACATGAGTTCGCGACTTTTCCAGGAGCTGCGCGAGAAGCGCGGGATTTGCTACACGGTGAGTTCGAGCGTGAGCCAATACGAGGACGCGGGCGTCATCAATTTTTACATCGGCCTGGACGCGCGGAATCTCGAGAAGGCGCTTGGTCTGGTTTGCCGGGAGTTCAAGCGCCTGCGCGATGAGCCGGTGCGCGCCGCGGAGCTCAAGCGCGCCAAGGAATACGCCATCGGTTCGAGCCGAATGTCGCTCGAGCGCACGTCGGCGCAGAATTCGCGCATCGGTTATTCGACTGTCTTTTACGGCGAGGTGATGGATGCGGAGGAAGCGCACGCGAAGATGCGCGCGGTCAAGCCGGAGGAATTGCAGCGCGTGGCCCGGGCGTCACTCCGGCCCGAATGCATCACGATGACGCTGATCGGCGCGTTCCCTGATCGCCCAGCCATCGAAAGCTGGCTGACGGACTAGGCTTTTTTCGCGGGCAGGTGCGCGGCGCAGTATTCGTTGCCGTCGGCGGAGACGCGGAATTCCGTGTCGGGATTCGAGGCTTCGGTGCAGCCGCATGTGATGCAGCGATGCAGGGTTTCGTGCGCGGGAATGCTGGCGGCGGCGAACTTCGCGCGGCGCGACATGGCGGCGCGATTGTGCATGGCCTGCTGGAAGAGGTCCCTGCCGAAAAAGGCCAGATAATTGACGAGGCAGACTGCGATGGCTGCTTGCGTGGCGAGGCCGCCGAAAATGAAGGCGTAGATTGGAATGATCAACGCGATCAGCGCGACCCATTTCAGCCGCATCGGGATCAGATACATGAAAAGAATCTGAAGATTGGGAGCAAGAGTAGCGGCCGCCAGCAGCAGGCTGAGGTTGATCCAGCCACTGCTGCCGATTCCGAAAAGAAATCCCGAGACGATTCCGCCGAGCACGCCGAGAAAAAAGTAGATGTTCAGTCGAAACGTTCCCCATGTGGCTTCCAGTGAATCACCCGCCCACCACGTAAAACTGAGGTAGCAATACATCCAAATCAGGCTGTTGGTCCCCGGCACAAACAGCCAGGACACGACGCGCCAGAGCTCCCCAGCTGCGATGGCATCGCGGTTGAACACGAGCATGGACACGTATCCGGGATTCATCAACGCGAGCAGGAACACGAGTGCGTTCAGCGCGACGACATAGCGGATGAGTCCGGGGATGGCGAAGCGTCCGAGGTGTTGCTCGAGTTTGTAGAGCGAAGGCATGGCGGGAATGTAGTCGAGCGTGCGGGGGAGGTAAGGTATTTTTGAGCGATGAACCGTGAGCGGCCGCTCCTGATCTACGATGGCGACTGCGGATTCTGCAAGCTGTGGATCGAGCGTTTGCGAGTGATGACAGGGGAGCGGGTCGAGTATCGCGCCTCGCAGGAGGCGGCGGCGGAATTTCCGGAAGTGCCGGTGGGGGAGTTCGACAAATCGGTGCAGTTCATTGCAACGGATGGCGCAAGGAGTTCCGGAGCGCGTGCGGTTTTTCGCACGCTGGCGGCGGCCACGTGGATCGGGCGGGTGCTGCTCTGGCTTCACGCGAAAGTTCCGCCATTCGCCGCGGTGGCGAACGGATCGTATCGCCTCGTCGCGCATCATCGCATGTTCTTTTCCCGGCTTACGTGGCTGCTATGGGGACGCGACGCGACACCGCCAACCTACGCGATTGCGGCGGCGGTTTTTCTGCGACTGCTTGGGGGCATTTACCTCATCGCGTTTGTGTCCTTCGGTATGCAGGCGCGAGGGTTGCTGGGAGCGCATGGGATATTGCCGGCACGTGAGTTTTTGCCGCTCGTGGCCGATTCCGTGGGCGGCGACGCATGGTGGCGATGCCCGACATTGATGTGGCTGTGGCCGGACGACGGAATGCTTTTTGTGCTGACATGGGCGGGCTCGATCTGCGCGCTGCTGGTGATGGCGGGCATGGTGCAGCCGCTTGCCCTGCTCGGCGCGTGGGCGGCGTATCTTTCGCTCGTGTCCGTGGGCCAGGAATTTTATCCGCTGCAATGGGACTCGCTGTTGATCGAGACGGGGGTGCTTGCGATCTTCATTGCGCCGTGGCGCTGGCGGCCGAATTTTTCTCCACGGGCTCCGGGCAGGATCGCGCATTTTCTCCTCGTGTGGCTTCTGGCGCGGCTGATGTTTTCATCGGGCTTCGTGAAACTCGCGAGCGGTGATGACGTCTGGCGGAATCTCACGGCGCTGGATTTTCATTACTGGACGCAGCCGATTCCGAATGCCGTGGCGTGGTTCTTCGCGCAGGCGCCGGCGTGGTTTCAAAAATTCTCGTGCGTCGGAATGTTTGCCGTCGAGCTGGTGCTGCCCTTCATGGTCTTTCTTCCGCGAAGGCTTCGCCTCGTCGCGTGCGTGGGTTTTCTGGCGCTGCAATTTTTGATCGCACTCACGGGCAACTACGGATTTTTCAACCTGCTCGCCATTGCTCTCGCCGTGCTGCTCGTGGACGATCGTTCGTGGCGGCGGATTCGGACTCCGCAGGCGATGCGAATTCGATGGGCGAAATGGGTCGTTCCGCCGTTTGCCGCGGCCTATTTCCTGCTCAGCCTCGTGCCGCTTTCGGCAGTCCTTGGCAAGGTGGAATCCCTGCCGGAATGGCTGCTGGCGGCCTACGGCTACGCGGCGCCTTTCGATAGCGTCAATCGCTACAGATTGTTCGCGGTCATGACGAAGGAGCGGCCGGAAATTCTCCTGCAAGGCAGCATGGATGGGCTCATGTGGGAGACCTATGAATTCAAATACAAGCCTGGTCCGTTGAATCGCATGCCGCCGTTCGTCGCGCCTTACATGCCGCGGCTCGACTGGCAGATGTGGTTTGCGGCACTGGGCGATGTGCGGCAGGCGCCGTGGATGGGGCAGTTCGCGCTGCGGCTCTTTGAAGCGGATCCGGACGTGCTCGCATTGCTGGCGCGGGATCCATTCCACGGGAAGCCGCCGCGTTTCTTGCGGGCTTACATGGACAACTACCGCTTCACGGATTCCGCGCAGCGTCGCGCGACGGGGAATTGGTGGCGGCGGGAGGAGAAGGGAATTTATTTTCCGCAGATCGCGCGCGAGCGACTCGTGCCGTGATCAATCGTTGTGGTGGCGGATGGCGAGGGAATCCACCTCGAGGTGTTTGACGCGCAGGTTTCCGATCTGAAGTTTTCCGATGGCGAAGCGGCCGACGGCCACTGCGCCGATGGCGATCGCGCCCAATGCGAGAGCGCCGAGTGTGGCCGCGCCGAGAACCGTGGCACCGATGGCAACGGCCTGGTATTTTTGAGTTACGCGGCGTTCGGTCATGGCGTGGGAGTGGGGGTTGCGTCCTTTCGGAAAACGTCGCCGATGCTTTCGCCGGCCTGCTTGAACGCACCGCCGATTTGCTTGATCGCGTCCTGCGTGTCCTTCATTGCGCGCACCATGCGCGCGGCGTGGTAGTCGGCGCGGAGGTTTTCCGCGGTGGAGCGATAGGTTTTGGCTTCGTCGCTTTTGCCTTTCGATTCGAGTTTCGCGACCTGCGTGTCGAGTTTGGCGAGGTCGGTTTCGATTTTTGCCTGCCCGGCGTCGCTGGGGTTTTGTTTGTATTCCGCAATGTCGCGTTGCGCCTGCTCGGCCGTGTTCTTCGGATTGTCACAGCCGGCGAGCGCGATCGCTGCAAATGCGAACAGCAGGGTGCGCCTCATACGGCGAACGAGAATTTGTCGTCGGCGGGTTTGGAACCGGCGGCGACCTTGAAGCCCGCGTGGTTGGCGGCGAGATGCTGCGCGATGTGGAAGATGGTTTCCGCTTCCGCGCCCGTGGCGGCGGCGAGTTCGTCGGCGGTGAGCGGCTTGCCGGCGGATTTCAACGCGGCGACGACCTTGACCTGTGTCTCGAGCACGGCGGTGGCGGCCTTCTTGCCGGCCTCGACGCCGGGCTGGTGGTAGGCGTTGACGTTCACGAGCGAGCCGTAGAAGCCGACGGCGCGTTCGTAGAGGGCGATGAGCGCGCCGAGGTTGAAGGCATTCACAGTCGGAATGGTGACCGTGATCGTATCGCGGCCGCCTTCGTGCAATGCACTGCGGGTGCCGCGGAGGAAACCCTGCAAATAGTCGCCGGTGAGAACGCCGGGCTCGACTTCGAGATCGTTTTTGTCCGCGGCTTTGGTGACCTCGACGAAGGTAACGAAGAAATTGTTCACACCATCGCGGAGCTGCTGCACGTAGGCGTGCTGATCGGTCGAGCCCTTGTTGCCATAGACGGCGACGCCTTGATTCACGAGTTTGCCGTCGAGATCGAGTTTCTTGCCGAGCGACTCCATGACGAGCTGCTGGAGGTAGCGGCTGAAGAGGAGCAGGCGGTCCTTGTAGGGGAGCACGACCATGTCCTTTTTGCCCTTGCCGTCGCCGGCGAACCACCACATGAGCGCGAGCCACATGGCGGCGTTTTTTTCGAGATCGGAGACGCGCGTTTTGGCATCCATCGCTTTCGCGCCATCGAGGAAAGCCTGCACGTCGAGGCCCTGCACGGCCATGGGCACAAGGCCGACGGCGCTCATCACGGACGTGCGGCCGCCGATCCAGTCGAACATCGGGAAGCGCCGCAGCCAGCCTTCGCTGGAGGCGGTGTTGTCAAGTTCGCTGCCGACGCCGGTGACGGCGACAAACTGGCCGGCGAACGGGATGCCGGCTTTTTTGAACGCGGCCTGCGCGGCGAGCATGCCGTTGCGCGGCTCCTTGGTGCCGCCCGATTTCGAGATGACGACGACGAGCGTGGTCGCGAGTTTGTCGCCGATCTGGTCGAGGACCTTGGCGTAGCCGTCGGGATCGGTGTTGTCGAAAAAGTGAAGACGGATGGGATCCTTCGCGCCCCACAGGGCGTCGGCGACGAGTTCGGGGCCGAGCGCGGAGCCGCCGATGCCGACGGAAAGCAGGTCGGTGAATTTCGCGCCGTTCGCGGTTTTGATTTCGCCGGAGTGAATGGCTTTTGCGAAGGCGACGATGTCATTTTTCGTGCCATTCACGTCGTTGGCCAATTCCGGGGTCGGCGCGAGCGAGGCGTCGCGCAGCCAGTAGTGGCCGACCATGCGTTTTTCGTCGGGATTCGCGATGGCGCCGGCCTCGAGTTCGAGCATCGAGGCGAATGCGGCGTCAATTTTCGGCTTCATCGTTGCGAAGAAGTCGTCGGGGAAACTCATGCGACTGATGTCCACCGAAATTCCGAGGTCCTCGTAGCGGAGGAAGGTGGTTTGAAAACGCGACCAGAGCGAGGTTGAGTCCATGGGGTCGAAGAAACTAGATTCGTCCGAGCATGACAAACGCAAAACCGTCGGATGGCGGCACTGTAACGGAGGCGGTGTGCGCTTCACCCGCTGAGACGCAGGCACTTGGGGCGCGTTTTGCCGGGCAACTGGAGAGCGGGGCGGTGGTTTCGCTCGAGGGGCCACTGGGAGCGGGGAAGACGCAATTTGCGAAGGGTTTTGCGGCGGCGCTCGGACACTCCGGCGAGGTGAACAGCCCGACGTTCACGCTTGTTCATGAATACGCGGACGGTGCGGTTGCACATTTCGACTGGTATCGGCTCGAGGAGGCTGCGGATGTGGCCGGATTGGGCTGGGACGATTATCTCGCGGGCGGCGGCACGCTGCTGATCGAGTGGGGCGACAAATTTTCGGAGTTGCTGCCGGCGGGTGCGTGGCGGGTGCGGTTTGAAATTCAAGGCGACGCGCGACTCGTGCGCTGGGAGCGAACGGCGTGAAGGTGCTGGCGTTCGATTGCTCGGCATCGCGCGGCAGCGTGGCGGTGGTGGAGGGGAGCGAGGTGTTGTTTGCGGAGTCGTTCGATTGTCCCCGCGGACGCGGCGGGGAATTTTTTCCGGCGCTGGAACGGGCGATGAAAGCTGCGGGCCGTCCGGATCGCGTTGCGGTCGGAATTGGGCCGGGATCCTACAATGGGTTGCGAGCGGCGATTTCCGCAGCGGAGGGATTGAAGCTCGCGACCGGCGCTGCGCTTGTGGGAATTGCGTCGGTGGAGGCGCTGCCTTGCGACGGCGGCGAATATGTCGTCGTGAATGATGCGCGTGGGGGCGTCTTTTGTTACGTAAAAATCCGCGGGCGTGAAATCGTGGGCGGGATCGAGTTGTTGAATGCGGACGCTGTGGCGGAGCGGCTGGCGGCGGAAACGGCGCCGATTTTCACCACCGCGCTGATTGAAAACCTTCCGCAGGCGGGGCTTGGATTCCCAGACGCAGTGATTCTGGCCCGCCTTGGTGAAGGGGCTAAGCCGGGCATGGGCGTGCTCGAGCCGATCTATCTCAAGCCCGCCCATATCACGAAACCGAAACAGTCGGGGTTGCGTCCGGGCGGCAAGTGATTTAGCTGTGTGCGTTCCTGAATGAAGTCGCTTTCCTGTTTTGCCGTATGCCTTGGGGCCGTTGCAGTCGCCTGGGCGCAGGAGACGGCGCCGATCAATCCCAACGCGGCGCCGGTCGTCGAAAACCCCAAGCCGACGTGGGAGACGCAAAAACAGGCGCGCACGTATCAACTCGCGATTCCCGCGCCGCGCGGATTGATCACTGACCGCAACGGCAAGCCGCTCGCGCAGTCGCGCATCAGCTACAACCTCGCGATCAGTTTTCCGACGCCGCTCGACATGGACGACCAGCATGTGCTCGAGTTCGGGCGGCAGCAGGCGACACTTGCGAAGGCGCTGCTCGGCCGCGAGATCAAGCTCAATGAAAAAGCGCTGCTCGATCATTACAAAAATCGCGGCGTGCTTGCGTTCGACATTGCCGAGGATCTCAAGCCGCAGGAACTCGCGCAGGTCGCCCGCGGAGTGACGCCGACGCTCATCCTGCGGCAGACGTATGTGCGGTTTTATCCCGAGAATTCGCTGGCCGGACACATCGTGGGATATGTCGGCCGCAAGGCGCCGCTGTCGCTGCGACCGATTGAAAACGGCGACATGATTTTTCCCGAGAGCGAGGGACGCGAGGGGCTCGAGCAGGTTTACGAAAACGAGCTGCGCGGTCAGCCGGGGCAGATGGATGTGACGTTCGACGCCGAGGGCCGCAAGACGTCCGAGCGCATTTCGCGTCCGCCGGTGCCGGGGCTCAATGTGATCACGACCCTTGATCGCGATCTGCAGGCGCTGTGCGAGGATGTGCTCTCGAAGAATGCGAAGCGCGGCGCGATCGTGCTGATGGACCCGAATACCGGGGAAATCCTCGCGCTGGCGTCGTGGCCGACGATGGACCCGAACATGTTCGTGCCATTTCTCGACACGGCCCGCTACGAGGCGGCGCAAAAGGATCCCGCCGTGCCGATGCTGCCGCGCGCGTATCGTTCAGCGTATCCGCCGGGCTCGACGTTCAAGACGGTGGTCGCGCTGTCAGCGTTCGCGGAAGGCAAGATCAAGCCCGACACGCAATTCGGGTGTCCCTCCGCGATCGGCGTCGGCAATTTTGTTTTTCACAACTGGAAAAAGAATGACGCGGGCGAGTTGAATTTCGTCGAGGCGTTCACGCAGTCGTGCAACACGTGGTTCATCCAGGCCGGCTTGAAAACGGGCTCGAAGCCCATCATTTCCTGGGCGAACAAGCTTGGTTTCGGCATGCGGACCGGCATTCCGTTGAGGGCCGAGGAGAAGGGAATCATCCCGACCGACGAATATATGCTGCGCACGCAGAAGCGGAAAATCCTGCAGGGCGACGTGGCAAACATCAGCATCGGCCAGGGCGACATTCTCATCACGCCGCTGCAAATGGCGCAGGCCTACGGAGTGATTGCGAACGGCGGACATTTTCACCAGACGCGCCTCATCCAGCAGATTCAAAGCCTGGATAACAAGGTGGTCGCCGCCTACCCCGACCGCATTCGCGACGAGTTGAACATCAAGCCCGAGGTCATGGCGCAGATTCGCGAGGCATTGGTTGACGTCACCGAGGATGGAAACGGCACGGCGCATCGCGCGCAGGTCGAGGGCATTCACGTTGCGGGCAAGACCGGCACCGCGCAGTGGGGCGGTGGCGGGGATCGCGACAAGCAGCGCACGGCGGCATGGTTTGCGGGATTTGCGCCGGCGGAAAATCCGCGATACGCCTTTGCGGCGGTTTACGAAGGCGAGCCCGGCGACAACAGCATCCACGGCGGCACGAATGGCGCGCCGCTCATTGGCAAGACCTTGAAAAAAATCTTCGCGCCGACCAAGGCGGGCGACGAGAAATCAGGTGAGGAAGAGGAGACCGACGAATCGGATTAAGACGTGGCGCGTCGCCGCAGTCGCAGGAAAATTCCACATCCCGCGACGAGGAGCAGCCATGTATGCGGCTCCGGCACGGGATTGAGAAAAGGCTCGAGAGCGGCGAGTTGCGGGGCCTCGGTGCCGTCGGGATAGGGATTCAAACTCAGGTGGTAGCGTGTCGGCGGGGTGTCGTCGGGATGATCCCAGAACGGGCCGCCGGACCACAACGTCCAGCCGAGCCACACGTCGGCGTTGTTTTCCACAAAGTTCACGCCGTTGAACATCGCCTGCACGCCGAGGTCGGAGTCGGGCGTGCCGAGTTCGCCGAGGAAGCCGCGCAGATTGTTCGTGCGCAGCCAGTCGGTGAAGCCAACGAGTTTTTCGGCGGCGATGGTTGCGCTTTCGACGTTGTCGGTGAGGCCGGAGTAATCGGAATCGCTGCCCGGGTTGTTGTCCACGTATTGATGGACCTCGAACGCGAGATTCGCGTCCGCGGTAATGCCGAGCATGGCCTGTGAGTTCGACGTGCCATACCAATTCTGCAGCCAGCTGTGGGCGCCGGAAAATCCGTTGCCCTGCACGAGCACGAGGTTGTTCGCGCCGGTTCCGCGGATGGCGGAGAGCGCGAGGTTTGTGAAGTCCACGACGTTTTCCGTGGTCATGTCGTGCGGCTCGTTCATGAGGCCGAAGATCACGCCATTGCGGTTCGCGAACTCGGTGCCGAGTTTTGTCCAGAGGTCGGCAAGGTCGGTGTTTGGAAGCTCCGGCGTGCCGAGCACATGGACGTCGGTGGGTGTGATGAAGCGGCCGTAGTTGTGGACGTCGAGGACGACCTTCGCGCCGAGGCCGGTGGCGTAATTGACGACGTTTTCAATGCGTGCGAGTTCGTCGGGGTCGAGCGCGCCATTGAGCGTGGGCTGGATGCGCTCCCAGCGAATCGGGATGCGAAACGTATTCATCCCGAGGTCGTGATAATAATCGAAGTCGCTCGCGTCAGGATACTGGTAGTCGACGTTGTAAGTGCCCGGCAGATGATTCGCGGAGGCGTCGGTGTCGCTCACGTGACCGAACGCGGCAGCGGAGAGATTGATGCCGCGGTATTCGATTTCCGCGAGTGCGGAAGAAAGGCACGCCCCGAGCACGAGGCACGGGAGGACGCGGAGACGGATCACGCGTTGATTTTCGCGTCGAACTGCCTCGAGCGCAAGCGGCAGCGGGGCTGTGC
>JBOHXO010000636.1:0-1690 GCA_050737475.1 Chthoniobacterales bacterium | reverse complement strand
ACTCAACAACGATGCAAACCAGCTCGCGCGCCACCTGCGCAAGAATGGCATCGAACTGGGATTCCGCGTGGGCATCGCCATGCCGCGCTCGCCGCGCTGGATCACCGCCCTGCTCGGCGCGCTGAAGGCCGGCGCCTGCATCGTGCCGGTTGCCGAGGGAACTTCTCAGGCCTCCGCCGGCATCAAGGCATGGATCGTAGATGAGCTCCCCGAGGGCGAAAGCCGCGACCTCCCGGTCATCCAGGTGAAATCCGACGCAGCGGCGATTTCCGGCGAAAAATCACGCGGCGCGCAAAACGAATCGGCACCCGCCTCCGACGCGATCGCGTGGACCGAGGGACCGACAACTCATTCATTTTCACACGAAACATTGGCCGCGGCCCTGCAAGGAACCTCCGCGCTGCTGGGGCTCACTCCAACCGACCGCGTGCTGCAATTCGCCCCGACCGCCACATTTGCCGCGGTCGAGGAAGCGCTTTGCGCCCTGCTCAGCGGCGCCACGATCGTGTTGCGCGCGGACAGTCGCTGGACGACGCGCACCGCCTTTCACGAGTTCATCGAGCAACAGACGGTCACCACGCTCAGCGTGCCCACGACGTTCTGGAGCCAATGGACGCATTACCTCGCCGACCTCTCGCTGCACACTCCGCCGACGTTGCGACTCGCCGTCATTCACGGTGCGCAGTCCTCGCCGAATGCCGTCGCTGCCTGGCGCACGGCCTGCGGAGAAACGCGGCTGCTGCTGCGCACAACGGCTGCCGCAGCTTGCGGATTGGGAATTGCAGGCGACCCGACGGAACCCTCGCTCATTGGCGCGCCGAGTCCCGCCTCGACCGCGCGCCTCGTGGACAAACGCGGGCTGCCACTTCCCGCCGGCCTCGCCGGCTGGGCCGACATCGCTCCGCGCGGCGGCGCATTCGTGCCGTTTGGCGTCGAGGCATTCGTCTCCCCGGAACTTGTCTTCCATGCACGCGCCACTTTGCAGGCGCTGACTGCCGGCCCGGCGCCCGACGTGATTTCGGAATCCATCCGCCTCGCCGCGGCCACCCATCCCGAGGTGCTCGACGCCCATGTCGAACGCCGACTCATTGCCGCGCGCCACGAATGGTGCGTGTGGATCGTGCCGCGCGACTCGGAACACGGAGAGCCGCACGATTTTCGCGAATGGCTCGCCGAACGCCTGCCGTCCGTGCCGCGCCGCATCCGCGCCGTGCCGCGCCTGCCGCTCGACGAAGCCGGAAACATTGACGCAGCCGCCCTCAGCGAGCTTCTGCCGGATGACGGCTCCGCACTTCCCGCGCAAAAAGGCACCGACGAAGAGGAGCGCGTGCGCAAGGCCGTCTCCCGCGTCCTCGGCGGCCGCCGCATGGAATTCGACGAAAGCATTTCCGAAGGCCGCACGAAACCGCACGTCGCGAAACTGCTCCACGAAGCCGTCGTGCGTGAGGAGCCGCGCGTCCAACTCTCGGATTTCGCGGCCGGGTTTTCCGTGCGCTCGCTGCTGCGCAACGTTCGCGGGCGCAAATCCGGCGCGGACAGCAAATGGACGCCGCTCGAACCGCTGCGTGCGTCGGGCAAACAGCCGCCCCTTATTTTCATTCACGATTTCGACGGCACAGCAAAACCCTACGGCCCGCTCGTCGCGCACCTCGATGGCGACCAGCCCTGCTATGCGATCACGGCGCGGGGG
>JBOHXO010000635.1:0-4924 GCA_050737475.1 Chthoniobacterales bacterium | reverse complement strand
CATCGGGGGAGGCTGGCGGGCGGTGACGACGATTCGCGTTTAGGCGAGGTCGAAGCGGTCGAGGTTCATGACCTTGTCCCATGCGACGATGAAATCCGTGATGAATTTCTTTTCGCTGTCGGCGCAGGCATAGACTTCGGCCAGGGCGCGGAGGATGGAGTTCGAGCCGAAGACAAGATCGGCGCGGGTGCCGGTCCATTTCGGCACGCCGGTTTTGCGGTCGAAGCCGGCGAAGGCGTTGCCGCAAGGCGAGACCTGCTTCCACTCCGTGCCCATGTCGAGGAGGTTCACGAAAAAGTCGTTCGTGAGGGTCCCGGGACGCGTGGTAAGAACGCCGTGCGTCGCGCCATCGGCGTTGGCGCCGAGGACGCGCAGGCCGCCGACGAGCACTGTCATTTCCGGCGCGGTGAGCGTGAGGAGTTGCGCCTTATCAATGAGCAGCGCCTCGGCGGGCACGGTGTATTTGCCCTTGAGGTAATTGCGGAAGCCGTCGGCGATGGGCTCGAGCACGGCGAAGGATTCGACGTCTGTCTGCTCCGCCGAGGCATCCATGCGGCCGGGCGTGAAGGGGACGGACACGTCGTGTCCGACACTCTTCGCGGCCTGCTCGACTGCAGCACAGCCGGCCAGGACGATGAGGTCGGCGAGCGAAACTTTTTTGCCGCCAGTCGAGGAGGCATTAAACTCGCTTTGGACGGCCTCGAGTTTTTCGAGGACGGTGGCGAGCTGTGCGGGCTGGTTGACTTCCCAGTCCTTTTGCGGGGCGAGGCGGATGCGGGCGCCATTCGCGCCGCCGCGCATGTCGGAGCCACGGAATGTCGAGGCCGATGCCCAGGCAGTGGAGACGAGTTGCGAGACGTTGAGGCCCGACGCGAGGATTTTGGACTTCAGCGCGGCGATGTCATTTGCGCCGATAAGCGGGTGATTGACTGCGGGAATTGGGTCCTGCCAGATGAGTTCCTCGGCGGGGACTTCCGGCCCGAGGTAACGGGCACGCGGGCCCATGTCGCGGTGCGTGAGCTTGAACCACGCGCGCGCGAAGGCCTCGGCGAGTTCGGCGGGGTTCTCGTAAAAGCGACGGGAGATTTTTTCGTAGATCGGATCGAAGCGGAGCGACAGGTCGGTGGTGAGCATCGTGGGCATGCGCTTCTTCGACGGGTCGGCCGGGTCCGGAATGATGGCCTCGGCACCTTTCGCGACCCATTGCTGCGCGCCGGCCGGGCTCTTGCTCAGCTCCCACTCGTATTTGAAAAGGTTCTCGAAAAAGTAATTGCTCCATTGCGCGGGCGTCTGCGTCCACGTGACCTCGAGGCCACTCGTGATGGCGTCGGCGCCTTTGCCCGTGCCAAAGCTATTTGCCCAGCCGAAGCCCTGCGCTTCGAGCGGAGCGGCTTCCGTGTCCGGGCCGACACTCTCCGACGGGCCGGCGCCGTGCGTCTTGCCGAACGTGTGGCCGCCGGCGATGAGCGCGACGGTTTCCTCGTCGTTCATGGCCATGCGGGCGAACGTGTCGCGGATGTCGTAGGCGGCTTTCAGCGGATCGGGATTGCCATCGGGGCCCTCGGGATTCACGTAGATGAGACCCATCTGCACGGCGGCGAGAGGATTCTCAAGATCGCGCGTGTGCGTCACTTCGCTGTCGTCGTCCTTCACGAGCACGCCCTCGCCTTCGACGCCGGGCGATCCTTTCGCGTAGCGCACGTCGCCGCCGAGCCACGTGGTTTCGCGGCCCCAGTAAACATCCTGGTCGGGCTCCCACGTGTCGGGACGGCCGCCGGCGAAACCGAACGTCTTGAAGCCCATCGTTTCGAGCGCGACGTTGCCGGTGAGAATGATGAGGTCGGCCCAGGAAATTTTCCGGCCATACTTCTGCTTGATCGGCCAGAGGAGGCGGCGTGCCTTGTCGAGGCTGACATTATCGGGCCAGCTATTGAGCGGGGCGAAACGCTGCTGCCCGCGACCGCCGCCGCCGCGACCGTCACCGGTGCGGTAGGTGCCGGCGCTGTGCCACGCCATGCGAATGAAGAGCGGGCCGTAGTGGCCGAAGTCGGCGGGCCACCAGTCCTGCGAGTCGGTCATGAGCGCGGCGAGGTCGGCCTTCACCGCGGCAAGATCGAGACTCTTGAATTCCTCGGCGTAGTTGAAGTCCCCGTCCATCGGATCGGACTTCGCGGAATGCTGGCTGAGCAGTTCGACCTTCAGCCGGTTCGGCCACCAGCTCTGGTTGGTGGTGCCGCCGCCCGGCGTGACGGAGGCGGAGGGATTGAAGGGACATTTGGATTCGTCGGACATGGATTTTCCTCGGCTTGGTTGAACGAAATTCTACGCGTGCGACGGGAGTTCCCGGCACGTGGAAGCAGATAACCAGATTCGGCCGAATCGTTGAAATACTTGTTTCTTTGCCGGACACAGAAATGCGTAAGCGCCTATCGAACCTCGGCTCACACATTGGCTTCGGACGAGAGGATGGACTCCCTTCCGGCGCGGCCTTTACGAGTGATCGGGAATTTCCGCCTCGACGAGTTGCGCGAGGAGCGTGAGCGATTCCTGCCAGCCGAGGTAGCACATCTCGACGGGAATCATCGCGGGAATGCCTTCCTGGGTGGCGGTCAATTCCGTCCCGCAGGAGACCGGCTTCATCGTGATCGTGGTGATCATTTCTCCCGGGAGGTTCGGATCGTCGAATACATCCGTGTAGCGGAGCAACTCGTTGGGCTTGAGCTCGAGATACGTGCCGCCGAACGAGTGGCTCGAGCCGGTCGAGAAATTCGTGAAGGACATTTTGTAGGAGCCGCCGACTTTCGCATCCATGTGATGGACCTTGCCGGTGAATCCGTGGGGCGGCAGCCACTTGGCCATGGCATCGGGATCGAGAAACGCGCGATAGAGACGCTCTGGAGTCGTGCGGAGAACGCGGTGAAGTCGGACGGTGTTCGCAGTGCTCATGATCGGATCCATTGGTGTTCACAATAACGACGAACGGCCACGCCGCGGAAGGACATCGTCGTAAATGATTCGACACGCTCGAGAATCTGGGTGAAATCGGACCGGCCGCCAGGCTGCCATAGCCACGAAGAAACTCCCCCTTATGGAAATCACAAGAAACGGCACGCAACCCTCCGGCAAAGGCCCGGCCGATTGGTTCACCGGCACGGTGCGCATTGATCCGCTCTTCGGGCCCAACGACTCGCGCCGCGCGGCGGGCGTGAGTGTCACCTTCGAACCCGGCGCGCGCACGGCGTGGCACACGCATCCGCTCGGGCAGACGCTCATCGTCACTTCCGGCTGTGGGCGGGTGCAATGCTGGGGCGGACCGATCGAGGAAATTCGGCCGGGCGATGTGGTCTGGATTCCGCCCGGCGAGAAGCACTGGCATGGCGCCGCGCCGACCACGGCAATGACGCATATCGCGACCCACGAAAACCTCGACGGCAAGGTCGTGGATTGGCTCGAACCCGTGAGTGACGAGCAATACGGAGCGTGACGCCTTGAGCGGCATTCCCGCTTTTCTTTCCGAACTCGTGAGGATTGAGTCGCGGCCATGGAAGCGTTTGATTCGGCGGGGGTCACCGGGATTGTCTGGCGGCGGGTGACGCCTGGAAACGAGCCGCAGGCGGAGGACATCATGCGCGAGCTCATGGCGCTGTCGCGCAGGCATGAGGGATTTCTCGGATCGGAAATTTTCCCGCCGATTCCCGGCGTGCAGGACGCGTATGTCGTGCTCTATCGGTTCGATAGCGGAACGCGGCTTCGCAAATGGCTCGGTTGCGACCGACGACAGGAGCTGCTGCAACAAATGACCGGGCTGTTGCTCGAACCGGCGAAGGAGTTTTTTTTCGCGCATGCACGCCAACGGGCGGGCACGGCATCAACGGTACTGGCGTATCGCATTCGCGACGGACGTGAAGCGGAATTCGTGGGGTGGCGGCGGCGCGTTTTTGCGGAGATGCAAAAATGGGAGGGATTCCTGGGCGTGGAGTCCTTCGATACGATCGAGGACGGCGAACCGGAATTCATCGTGGTAGTGCGCTTCGACAGCCGCCCGCATCTCGATGCGTGGTTGCACTCGCCGGTGCGGCAGGCCTTTCTTCGCGAGCTGAATGAATACGTGCATCATTTCGCGGTGCGGCGGATCGGCAGCGGGTTCGAGGGGTGGTTCGACATTTCCGCAAATACCTCGCCGCCCGCGCGGTGGCGTCAGGCGCTGCTGATTCTTTCGGCGTTGTTTCCGGTGATCATGGCGATGCGGCATCTGCTCTCGCCGGTCTTCGAGCTGCTGCCGCTACCGGCGGCATTCCTCATCCTGCTTACGCTCGACCTCGCGTTCCTCACATATGTCGTGATGCCGCATTATACGCGGCGGATGAATTTCTGGCTGCGGCCGACTCCGGACGCCACCTGGCGCGGTGAGCTGGCGGGTTGGGCCGTGATCGCCGGCATCCTCGGCGTCACGCTTTGCGTGTTTCTCGCGCTCGGGTAGATGTGGACCGATGCAAGGTTACCATCTCATCACGCCGGACGACCTCGCGTGGCGGCCGTCGAATCTCATGCGTATTCCGAATGCGGATTATCTCGAACGGACAGGGAGCGAGAAGATGGGCGCGCGGCTTTGGCGATTGCCGCCGAAGAGCGCGAGCACGCTGCACAAGCACATCCGCGCGGAGGAATTTTATTTCGTGCTCAAGGGAATGGGCCGCATGCGCGTCGGCGACGAGACGCTGACCGTGCCGAAATACGGCGGCGTGTGGGTCGGGCCGGAGTTGATTCGCCAGGTCTTCAACGACACCGACGAGGAAGTGCTCTGGCTCATCATCGGCGCCCCGGAGGAACTGGAATTTCTTCGGGGCTCGAAATCCACAGGCATGGACCTCTCGCTGATTTATCCGACCGATCCGAAGCAATTGCCGCCGGAACTCGACGGCGT
>JBOHXO010000634.1:0-6749 GCA_050737475.1 Chthoniobacterales bacterium | reverse complement strand
TGGGAGTCTTGGGCTGCATAATAAGTGAAGGCCGATGGGCCTATTTGGTCTCGCGGTGCAAGGTGTGCCGCTTGAGAAACGGGTTGTATTTTTTCTTTTCGAGCCGGTTCGGGGTTTGTGGGCTCTTTTTGTTGCGCGTGCTCATGTAGCGCGACGCGGTCTTGCCCTCGGCTTTCGCCTCGGTGCATTCGAGTGTGATGATATCCTGTCCCATGTGAATTAGTCCTTTTCCTTGCTGTCGGCGGGGCCGCTGTCCTCCTCGTCGCCGTCGGATTCCTCGTCGGTCAAACCGAAGAGTGAAGTGACGGGCTGGCGGTGGCGCGTGTAGCGGTTGCGTTTTTCGATCTCCGCCTGACATTCGACGGTATAGCGAGTGAAGGGCAGGGCTTCAAGCCTTGGCTTCGGAATTTGCTTACCGGACATTTCGCAGACGCCATACTGGCCCATCTCGATGCGCTTGAGGGCCTGGTCAATCTCGTAAAGGCTGTCCTGCTCCTGCGAGAGAAGGCTGAGCGCGAAGTCGCGGTCGTAGGCATCGCTGCCGGCGTCGGCCTGGTGCATGCCGAAGGCTGAGGCGTCTCCGCCGGTCTGCGAACGGAGGCTGTCGCGGGCGACGCCGTTCATGTTGTCGAGGAGAGTGTCCTTGAGAATGAGAAGGCGCTCGCGCTGCTTCTCGAGGAAAGGGGTGAGCTTCGTGGCGACGCGGTCCACCTTCTTCACGGGGACGGCGTGATTTTTCGCGGCGGCGGCTTTTTTCGGAGCGGGCGCGGGCTTGACTGCCTTCACCGGGACTTTCTTCGCCGACGGCTTGCTGGCCACGACCTTCTTTTTTACCGCAGGCTTTTGCGCTGCAGGTTTCTTTGCAGCGGACTTGGCCTTTTTAGCCGAGGGCTTGGAGGAGGCTGGCTTGGCTTTATGGGCGGCGGGTTTCTTACTGGCCATGACAAATACGGTAATTGGAAAAGGGTGGCGAAGTTATGCCTGCATGCCGGGGGACGCAAGTGATTTTTCGAACTTTATCAGGCGGCTTAAGAAGTGCTCCCGGGCGGCGCGGACGCTTCACTTGCCGATGAGCACGGCGACGGAGCGCTCGGTGACGTGCAGGGCTGTCTGGACGGGGAGGCGTGGTTCTTCGCCGGGCGTTACGATATCGTCCGGCTCGGGGAGGGCGGTATCAATGGCGCGGAACCATGCCATGCCTTTTGGAAGGACGGGCAGGTCGAAGATCAGCGGCTCGTGAAACATGTTGAATGCCGCATAGATGAAATTTGGCGTGCCGCCCGTGGCCTTGCCGTGCCGGCCGCAGAGCAGGAATGCGATGCTGCAGCTCGTGGGCGTCCAGTCGGGTTTCCACGGCTTCACGCCATGCCAGCTGATGTCGGGATAGCCGCTGCCGACGCAGTCGGTGCCGGTGAGAAATTCCGAGCGGCGCAACGCGGGCTGCGAGACGCGGAAGGCCGCGATGCCGCGATGGAATCGCAGGATGCCGGCGTCCTTTTCGGTCTGCGACCAATCGAGCCAGTTCCACGGCTCGTCGTGGCAGTAGGCGTTGTTGTTGCCGCGCTGGGTGCGTCCGCATTCGTCGCCCATGGTGACCATCGGCACGCCCTGGCTGAGGAAGAGGAGCGTGAGCGCGTTTTTTTGCATGCGCAGGCGGAGCGCATTCACATCGGGATCGTCGGTCTCGCCTTCCACTCCGCAATTCCAGCTCGCGTTGTAATCCGCGCCGTCGCGGTTGCTCTCGCCGTTTTCGAGGTTGTGCTTCTCGTTGTAGGAATAAAGGTCGCGCAGCGTGAAGCCGTCGTGGCACGTGATGAAATTCACCGACGCCGTCGGCTTGCGGCCCGCGGCCTTGTAGAGGTCCGGCGAACCGAGGATGCGCTGCACCATTTCGCCGGAGACGCCGGGATCGCCCTTGAGGAACCGTCGCGCGGCGTCGCGGTATTTGCCATTCCATTCCATCCAGCGGCCGTAGTCGGGAAAATGGCCGACCTGGTACAACCCGCCCGCGTCCCATGCCTCGGCGATGAGGTGGCAGTTCGCTAGAATCGGCGCATGCGCGAGCTCCTCGATGAGCGGCGGATCAGCGAGCGGCGTGCCGTCGGAGTCGCGCGCCATCACGGACGCGAGGTCGAAGCGGAAACCGTCCACGTGGAATTCCGACGCCCAATAGGCGAGGGCGTTGCGGATGAACGTGCGCACGACGGGGTGGTTGCAATTCACCGTGTTGCCGCAGCCCGTGTAGTTCGCGTAGCTGCCGTCGGGCAGCAGCATGTAGAAGACGCGATTGTCTATTCCGCGAAACGAAAGAGTCGGGCCGTCCTCGCCGCCCTCGGCGGTGTGGTTGAAGACGACGTCGAGCACGACCTGCAGGTCCGCGGCGTGAAGATCCTTCACGAGCTGCTTGAATTCATCCGCCTGCCCGCCAACCTTTCCGGCGGCCGCATAGCCAGCCTTTGCGGCGTTGAAGCCGACGGTGCTGTAGCCCCAGTAATTGCAAAGCGGCTCGCCGGTGAGCGGATTCGTGCGCGTGTTTTCGCACTCGTCGAACTCGAAGATCGGCAGCAGCTCGACGCAATTCACGCCGATGGATTTGAGGTAGGGGATTTTTTCGCGGATGCCGTCGAAGGTGCCGGGATTTTTCACGCCGGAGGTCGGATGCCGTGTGAAGCCGCGCACGTGCATCTCGTAGATCACGAGGTCGGTCGCCGGCACGCGCAACGGCCGGTCGTGGTCCCAGTCGAAGTCCTCGTCGCAAACCCGTGCGCGCAGCGGAAACACGCCGCTGTTTTCGTGCGGCATCATCCACACGTCGCGGCCGCCGATGGCGCGGGCGAACGGATCGAGCAGGATGAACGAGCGGTCGTAGCGGTGGCCGGATTTTTTGCCGTTCGGCCCGCCGAAGCGGTAGCCGTATTCGATCTGCGTGTGGTCGAGATCGAATACGATCATCGCCCAGATGTGGCCGATGCGGAACTCGGGCGGGAATGGAATCTCGACGAACGGCTTGTCCGCGCCTTTTTCAAATAGCACGAGCGTGCAGTCGGTGGCGTGGCCGGAGTAGATCGAGAAATTCACGCCGCCCGGGACGAGGCTGACGCCGAAGGGCACGGGATGGCCATAGCGGAGCTTGTGCTCGCCGTGCTGGTGCGTGAAGGGATGAGCGCGACGTGTGGTCATAAGCAGTGGTCAGTGGCAGGTGATGAGTGACAGGCATTCTTGTCACTGATCACTCATCACTCGTCACTTTTTTTCAATCAGCGCGTAGGCGTTGTGATTGTGGATGGATTCGAAATTCTCCGCCTCGACGCGATACCAGCGGATGTTTGCGTCCTCGTCGCAGCGCTGGGCGACATTGCGCACGAGGTCCTCGACGAACACGGGATTCTCGAACGCGCGCTCGGTCACCGCTTTTTCATCGGGCCGCTTGAGCAGGCTGTAAAGTTCGCTGCTCGCGCTGTCCTCGACGAGCCGGATGAGGTCCTCGATCCAGATCGGCTTGCCGAACCGCACCGCGAGCGTCACCTGGCCGCGCTGGTTGTGGGCGCCATGTTCGCTGATCGCCTTCGAGCACGGGCAGAGCGTCGTGACGGGAACAATGATCGTGAGCACGAAATCAACCTTGCCCTTTTCGAGCGTGGCGCTGAACCGCGCGGTGTAGTCCATCAAGCCCACGGCGCCCGAGACCGGCGCGGGTTTTTCGAGAAAGAACGGAAACTCGAAATCCACATGCGCGCTTTCCGAGTCGAGGCGCTGCGTGAGTTGCTGGAGGATGTCGCCAATATTGTCCACGTGCAGCATCGGGCCGTGCGAGTTCAACACCTCGACGAAGCGGCTCATGTGCGTGCCCTTGTGATGGTGCGGCAGGTCCACCGTGAGCTGCACCATCGCGATGGTGCTCTGCGTCTCATGGCGCTTGTCGCGCACCTGGATCGGGTAGCGAAGCGCCTTCACGCCGACGCGATCAATCGCTATCTGGCGGTCGTCGGATTCACTTTGGGTGTCGCGCAGGGTCATGGGCGGGTTGCGATGCTAATGCGCGCGCGCCGTGGCGACAAAGCCTGTTTTCATCATCATGCGCGGCTGCTAGCGTGGCGCGGTGAACCACCAACCCGACATCGGCGAAGAGGCCGTGCTCAAGGCGACCGGCAGGTCGTGGAGCGAATGGCTCGCGTTGCTTGCGGGCGCGAACATGGCGGCGCGGACGCATGAGGAAATTCTGGATTTTCTGCGGGAGGATCACGGCGTGCCATCGTGGTGGCAGCAGGTGATCGCGAACGAATTCGAGCAATCAATCGGCCACAGCTCGAAACACGAGAGCGACGATGGCTTCCAGGTGAGTGTTTCATGGCCGATTGACCTTCCTGTGGAAAAAGTTTTCGAGATGTGGGCGGACGATGTGAAACGGGCCACGTGGCTGCGTCGCGCGGATTTCACGCCGGATACGATCAAGCCGCCCAATGTGGTTCGCGGAAAATGGATGCCAAACGGATCGCGGGTGGACATGGAAGTTTCCGATATCGGCGACGGACGCTGCCAGCTCACGGTGCAGCATCGCAAGCTGGCGGACGAAGCAGCTGTCGAGCGCATGCGGGAACTCTGGAAGCGATTCATCGAACGCATGATCGCCAAAACCTCGAAATGAGCCGCGGCGACGCCATTCTCGCGATTGATGCCGGCACGTCCTCCGTGCGTGCGGCGCGATTCGACACGACGGGCCGCCGCCTTCCTCGCTCGCTCGCACAAAGCGCCGTGGCGCTCCGCACCGACCGCAACGGCAAGGCCGTGCTCGATGCGGACGACTGGCTCGAGACGACGGAAGCGTGCGTGCGGCAGGCATTGAATGCGCAGGTGCGCGCGGCGGGGATGTCCTGTTTCTGGCACAGCCTGCTCGGCACCGACGCGAATGGCCGCGCGCTCACGCCGATCTACACGTGGGCCGATTCGCGCTGCAGCGGCGAGGCATCGGAATTGCGCGAGGAACTCGATGAACGCGAGGTGCACGCGGAGACCGGCTGCATGCTGCGCGCATCGTTCTGGCCCGCAAAACTCCGCTGGCTGCGTCGCACCGATCCCGCACTTTTTCGCAGCGTCAAAAAATGGCTGTCGCCCGCGGAGTGGCTCCAATGGCGGCTCACCGGCACGGCAACGTGCGCGACCGGCATGGCGACGGGCACGGGATTGTTCGATCCCACGGCGCAGCGATGGAGCGCGCGGATGCTCGATGCGTGCGGCATCGGCGAGGATCGCCTGCTGCCGGTTTCGGACGGGGCGGTGGACTGGGACGGCGTCGCGTGGCTCCCGGGCATCGGCGATGGTGCGGCGAGCAATCTCGGCTGCGGGGCGACCGAGCCGGGACTGGCGGCGATCAACATCGGCACGAGCGCGGCGCTGCGCGTGATGCGCGAGGGGCGGTCGGTGAAACCGCCTTTTGGACTTTTTGGATATCGCGTGGACTCGAAGCGGTTTCTTGTCGGCGGCGCGGTGAGCAACGCCGGCAACCTGCACGCGTGGTGCATGCGCGAGCTGCGGCTGCCGCGCGATCTCGCGGAGGTGGAATCCGAGCTGGCCGGGCGGCGTGCGCCGGAGCACGGGCTCACGGTGCTGCCGTTCTGGAACGCGGAGCGCGCGCCGCGGTGGAACGAGGACGACACGGGCAGCATCTTCGGGCTGCGGCAGAGCACGACGGCGGTGGATATTTTGCAGGCACTCGTCGAGGCGTTTTATTTCCGGCTGGCAGCGATCGCTGAGGAAATTTCCGCGGGGCGCGACGGGGCGCCGAAGTGGATCGTTTCCGGCGGCGGCATGAAATCGCGCGCGTCGCTCAAGCGGCTCGCGAACGTGCTCGGACAGCCGGTGTATGCGAGTCCCGAGCCCGAGGCCTCGCTGCGCGGAGCGGCGGTGCTGGCGGCAGAGCGGACTGGCGGACACGTGGCGGCGTTGAAGCTGGGGCATCCGGCATTGCCCGATGAGGAAATTCACGAGCTCTACCGCGAGGCGCGGACGGAGCAGTTGCGCATGGAGCGGATGATGAGTGAGGTTGTGCGGTGAACCTCACGATCAACGAAATTTACAAATCCGTGCAGGGCGAGAGCACGTGGGCCGGGCTGCCGTGCGTGTTCGTGCGGCTGACTTTCTGCGACCTGCGCTGCACCTATTGCGACACGGAGTATGCATTCTACGCGGGGACGAAGCGCGCGGTGGACGACATTGCCGCCGAGGTGCTGGCGTTCGATTGTCCGCTCGTGGAGATCACGGGCGGCGAGCCGTTGCTGCAAAAAAACGTGCTGCCCTTGATGACGAAACTTTGCGACGCGGGATGCACGGTGCTGATCGAGACGAGCGGCGCGCACGATATTTCGAAGGTTGATCCGCGCGTGCACCGCATCATGGATCTCAAGACGCCGTCGAGCGGCGAGTGCGCGAGGAATCTCTTCGCGAACATTCCGCACCTCACGCGTGGCGACGAGGTGAAGTTCGTGCTCGGTTCGCGCGAGGATTACGAATGGACGCGCGCGCAGATCGCGGAGCACAAGCTTGGCGAGCGGGTGGGGGCGGTGCTGCTGAGTCCGGTGTTCGGGAAGATTGATCCGCGCGACATCGTGGACTGGATGCTCGCGGACAAGCTGCCTGCGCGCTTCCAACTCCAGATGCACAAGTTCATCTGGGATCCGAAGGCGAAAGGAGTTTGAATCTGGAAAAGGAGAAAGTGGGAAATGAATGAAACTCTTCCCCTTTTCCCCCTTTCC
>JBOHXO010000633.1:0-4192 GCA_050737475.1 Chthoniobacterales bacterium | reverse complement strand
CACGATCGACGGCACGCTCTTGCCGGGCGACATCGGCATCGGCGCGGCGAAATTTGACAGCGACCTCACGTTCGGCCCCACCGCGACCACGGGCATCCAGCTCGCAAGTGCCTCGTCGTTCGACACGATCAATGTCGGCGGCACGCTCACGCTCGACGGCACCATCACCGTCACGACCACCGGCGGTTACGTCGTGCCGCTGGGCGCGAGCTATCAGATCATCAGCTGGAATGTCCTTGTCTCGAGTGGTTTCAATCCCTCCACCGACTTCGATTTCTCCGGCGCGACCATGGCGCCGGATGTCCATTGGGACACCGCGCAATTCCTCACCAACGGCACGCTCGTCGCCGTCCCTGAGCCTGCGGAGTGGAGGATGATCCTTCTCGGCCTCAGTGCGCTCGCCCTCCTGCGCCGTCGGCGCATTTCCGGAATTATTTATGAATGATGCGCCGCACGGACGGCGTTGCGGCCGGTTGTCCCTGCGCACCAGTCACGGGCGCGTTGGGATCGAGCGTCGCCTTCTTCTCGACTTCGCCCGTTGAATTGAAACGCGTGTATCCAATGACCCCATCGGTGCCCTTGATCATCCGGATCACGGTATCGGGAGCCGTGGCGCTGCCGTTCGGCGGATCGTAATAGGTGGAGGACACATCATCGAGTCCGTCGGTGCCGATGGCCGTGACAGTATAGGCATTCGAGACCGCGTCCACTCTCGCCACGACGACGCCATTTCGCTTCACGAGGAGCGTATCCACGGTTCCTGTTTTGTTTTGAGCCCAATCCGTGCTCAATCCCGTGGGAGTTTTTTTCGAGCAGCCGATGCACCCGGCGAGAACGAGCGAAAGCAGGACGATTCTGGAAAGATGCATGCGTTCAGTTGCCTCCGGGAAAATCAACGATGTATCTGTCGCCCTCCGGATGCTCCGGCGAGTGATCAATCAAATGGGCCCGCGGGCAGGCAAACAAAAAATCCGACGGCCTTTCAGACACATTCCGGAACGAATGCACCTCGTTCTTGCGAATCAACAATCTCACGCGACTTTCCGTCCGCACCGGCGCCTGCCAGATGCACGTCGCGCCGTCCGCGCTCAAATTTCCCGCATGCATCTCACCGCCCTCATCGAGAAAAAAATACGGCTCGCAGCCGACCTTGTGCAGATGCGGCGTGACGTAGGGCTGGCCGCCGTCCTGCTTCCGCGGAAAAACCCTCGCTGCGAAAATGTGATACGTCTGCCCCTCGAACTCGATCGCGTCAGCATGCATTTCCGCAATGACGATGCCGACCACGGGATCAACGCCCTTCCAATCCAGCGCCGCCCCGGCTTCCGCGGCAGAAACACGTTCCAGCGCCTCGAACAAAACTTCCGCCTCCCGATTTTCGCGTCCTCCCATAAAAATCCAATCTAGAGCATTTCCAGTAAACTCACAGCCGAGGAGAGAGGCGGAAGGTTTCGCTAAGGAGTTTTATGAATCGGCCACGGATTCGTTTAAACCGCCTAGAACCGCAGCAAAAATTTTGGATGCTTCGCCATCATCTCCTCGAAGCGATCCTTGCTGAATTCCTCCATCGGCAAAATCGTGCCATTGCCCCCCGCGAGCACAATGTCGAACAGCTTCTCCCGCACGCCGTTGGAGGGGTCCTGCAGGAGCGCTCGCGTCGCTTCCCAAGTCTCCCAGACTCGCCGGCCGATGACCGCGTGCATCGTGAAGCCGTGGACGACAAAGCGGTTGTAGTCCTCGAGGACGAAGTCGCTGCTGTTGATGCCAAAGAGGACGACGTGCCCGCCGCGGCGCGTCGCATGCAGGCAGTTGTTGAGCGAGGAATTGAACCCGGCCATTTCGAAGCTCACGTCCACGCCGACGCCATGCGTGATTCGCTTCACCGCGTCCGTGATGTCGGGATTGTGGGTATGCGGCTCGCCGCCGGATCCGCTCGCGGGGAGGGGAATCACGTAATCAATGCCCAGCCTTTTGGCCATCCCTGCGGCGACCGGATTCGGCTCCACGCCGATCACGCACGCGGCGCCCAGGCCTTTGGCGATCACCGTTAAAAACATGCCGATCGTGCCGAGACCGAAGATCGCCACCTTCTTCCCCCTCAGGTCCACCTTGCTCGCCGCGTGCATCGCGTTGCCAAACGGCTCCTGCAGCGCCGCCACCTCCGGGCCGATCCTCGCCGCGTCGGTCTTCCAGATGATGTGCGCCGGCACCTTGGCGAATTCCGCAAAGACGCCGTCGTGGCTGATGCCCAGAATCTGCTCGTTCGCGCAGACGTGCTTCTCGCCGCGCAGGCATTGGTAGCATTCGTTGCAGGACACGTGGGATTCGCAGGACACGAAATCCCCGGGCCGGATATTCCGCACTCCGCTGCCGACCTGTGCGACTTCGCCGAAAAGTTCGTGGCCGACGATGCGGTAGGGATTGCCTCCCGCGCCGACCTGCCCATCAATCGTGTCCAGGATCGCATCGCGAAAGGCCTGGCGGTTCCAGATGCCACGGTCCGTGCCGCAGACTCCGGCGTAACGCACCTTCAGGATCAGCGAATTCGCATCGGTCGGATTGGCCCGCTCATCCAGCACCGGATCGGGCACATCCACGTTCTCGAGTCCGCGCGTCGTCTCCCATTCGGATTTGCTTTTATCAAAAACCAGCGCCTGCATGGGATGGATACGTCGGGAGTGGGGGAACCCTCATAATTATCGGTCGGGACCTTTGCAACCAGCGAAATTGGCGCGGAACCGGAGTTCGTGCTGAAAGTCGAAACCCCGCGGCGCGGGGTTTCCTACCCGGGTAGGGGCATTCGCGCCGCGAGTGCCCGTAGCTCCGCATGGTCGGAAAATTCTCACCCTTCCTCGGGCTCAAGGTGCACCGTCACGTCGCTGATGTTCAAACCAGCGGCGATCAACCGGTCCTTCACGTCGTGCGAAATATCGTGGCCGCGGCGCACGGTCAGCTCCGGCGAGACGCGCACGTGCAAATCCGCGATCAACGTCAGCCCGCTTTTTCGCACGCGGCATTTTTCCGCGCTCGACACGCCGTCCACCGCGCAGGCGATGCCGATGATTTCGTCCGCCAGCTCGGGTGAGACCTGCTCGTCAATCACCTCGCCGACGCCGACCCGCAGCATTTTAAAGCCGTTGCGCATGATGATCACGCACGAGAACAACGCCGCCCAGTCGTCCGCGCTGCGCCACGCGCCGCCGCCGATCAGCGCCACCGAAATGCCCGCAAACGCCGCGACGGAAGTCAGTGCGTCCGAGCGGTGATGCCACGCATCCGTTTGCATCGCGGAACTTCCCACACGTCGGCCGGCGCGTATCAGCAATTGGAAAAGCGTTTCCTTGATCGCGATCACGACGACGAGCACCACGAGCGTCCATGCCTGCGGCGGCAGCGAATGAGTCTGCGATCCGAGCGCGTAGGTCTGCCAGAGATTCACCGCGCTGTGCACTGCGACCCACGTGCCCGCGGCGAGCAGGAAAATGGAGCCGATCACGCTGGCCAGCGATTCCAGTTTTCCGTGGCCGTAGGGATGCTCCTCGTCGGGCGGCTTTCCGGCATACAGCAGCGCGCCCCAGATCAATCCGGAACTCACGACATCGAGCGCGGATTCGAGTCCGTCGGCGAGCAGGGCGTTCGAATGGCCGGTCGTGCCCGCCACGACCTTCACGATCGCGAGCAGCGTGTTTGTGACCACGCCGAAAAGCACGAGCCGCCCGCCTTCACGACTGCGGGACTGCAGCGAGTGCTCCACGATGAAGGGGGACCGGCTAGAACCGGTCGAAGCTCATGGCTCCGGCGGCGGGCGCGTATTCCAGCTCCTCGCCGGCCGGTGCGAGATAGGCGACCGTTTCGGCGTTGTCCTTGAGAATGGGAACCTCGCCGGGCCCCACCCAGCCAGCCTGCCGGGCAATCACGTTGTATTTCACGGTGATCATGTCCGACGGTTTGATCTTCGTCTTGCTGCGGCCGACCTTGACCACCTCCGCGAGCATCGTGACCTCGCTGGTGTCCTTCTTTTCGGTCGGCTGCACGTCCACGCGCAGCACGTGAATTTTCAACACCTCCGGTGCGGTGCTCTGCATTTTTTCATAGGCCGACGGCGGCAGCTCGGCGAGTGCGGTGGCAACAAACACGGACAGGAACAGGACGGTGAATCGAATCATTGCGGTTTTTTTACGATGGTTTCTGC
>JBOHXO010000632.1:0-3823 GCA_050737475.1 Chthoniobacterales bacterium | reverse complement strand
GTCGTGGCCTCGCCCCAGAGCCGGTGCGCGACCCAGAAAACGGAATGAACGAGCGGGTAATATTGCTGCGTCGCTCCGGGCTCGATCCAGATGCGGACGAGGCCGTGCAGCGAACGCAATTCAGGCTTCGTGATGTGCGCGTCGTCATCCCAGACAGGCGCGGCGTGCCACACCGGCTGGTAGGCGAGCAGCGTGACCACGAGGAGCAGCAGGCCGAAAATCCAATCCCGCGAACGCGGACTGCTTCGGCGATTCGCGATAGGTTTACGGCTCATTCGGTGATCTCCCGCGGGAAATCACGCTTCATGCAGCAATATTGCTGCCAATCTCCCGATCATGCACCATGCCGAATCGGCGGAAATGCAGCCGCCGTGTGAATCGCCCATGTTGAAACCGACCACGATCGAAAAACCCGCGGAGTTGCTGCCGTTCCTCTTCGCCTCGATGCCCGACGTGAAGAAAAGCAAGGTGCGCACGTGGTTGAAATTCCAGGCCGTCACGGTCAATGGCCGCGCGATCACGCAATTCAATCACCCGCTCGTGCCCGGCGATGTGGTCGCGATTCGTTCCGGAAAAAATGCCGCATCGAAATCCGCGCCCGGCGGCGGCATGCGCATCTGGCACGAGGACTCGCATTTGATCGTCATCGAAAAACCCGCCGACCTGCTGAGCATCGCCAGCCCCGACGAACCGGAAAAGACCGCCTATTTCCAACTCACCGACTACCTGCGCCAGGGCCGTCCCGAGGGCCGCGAACGCGTGTGGATCGTGCATCGCCTCGACAAGGAAACATCAGGGCTCATGGTTTTTGCGAAGACACCCGAAGTGAAGGAGGCGTTGCAATCCGGCTGGGATGATGTCGAGAAGCGCTACGAGGCCGTGGTGGACGGTCATCTGCGCGAGCCGAAGGGCACGTTCGAATGTCATCTCGACGAGCGCAATCGCTTCAAGGTCTTTGTCGCGCCGCGCAGCGAGCTCACCCGCCACGCCGTCACGCATTATCGCGTGCTCGGCGAGACCCGCAGCCGCTCCCTCGTCGAACTCACATTGGAAACCGGACGACGCCACCAAATCCGCGTGCAACTCGCGCACGCCGGCTGCCCGATCATCGGCGACGAAAAATACGACGCGAAATCCAATCCCGCGAAACGCCTCGGCCTGCACGCCACGTTCCTGAGATTCATCCATCCCGCGACGAACGAGGAAATGAGCTTCACCTCGCCCCTGCCGAAGTCGCTCGCGGGAATCGTCCCGCTTGTTTCTAAGCCGGCTCGGAATCCACCGCCGGACTGATGGAAGGCATCGGCCTGCCCTTGGCCATCGCGAACTCCTCCTCCGGCGAAAGCACCAGCCGGTGCCGTCCGACGAAAGCGAAATAAAGCAACCCCGCGACATACCACGCAGCGCGGCATAGACGCCCTTGAGATAGGGGTTCCTGTAGATCAAGCTCCACGCCCTGCTCACCGGCTCGCCTTGAGCGGCGTGCAGCTCAAGGACGAAAGTTCATCCGCGCTGGAACACAACGCTCCAAAAGCCCTCGACATCGCGCCCTAGGCTTTCGCCCCGGCCAGAGCCTGCTACATTGCGGGTGTCATGTTTGAAATCAAGCCGCGGGACAAGATGGTCGAGCGGGCTTTGCTCGTCGGCGCATATGTGGATCCGGCGGACAAGGCCGACGCTCAGGATTTGCTCGATGAGCTCGGCGAACTCGTGCGCACGCTCGGCATTCCCATCGTGGATCGCATGCTCGTTCACATGCGCGAACCGCAGGCGCGGTTTCTCCTTGGCTCGGGCAAGGCTCAGGAAATCTGCGACCACCTCAAGGCGCAAAATTGCGACGTCATTATTTTCGATAATACGCTCACGCCCGCGCAGCAGCGCAATTGGGAGGATCTCTCGAAGGTCACCGTGATTGATCGCGCGGAAATCATTCTCGATATCTTCGGCATGCGTGCACAGACCCGCGAGGCCCGCATCCAGGTGGATCTTGCGCGCATGGACTACTCGCTGCCCCGCCTCACCCGCGCGTGGAGCCACCTTGGCAAGCAGGGTGGCGGCATCGGCGCGAAGGGCGAGGGCGAAAGCCAGCTCGAGCAGGATCGCCGCAAGATCCGCGGGCAGATGGACCGGTTGAAAAAGGAATTGGAAAACGTCCGCCGCTCCCGCGCCACGCAGCGCAAGGACCGCAAGCGCGCACCCGTCCCGAACGCCGCCATCGTCGGCTACACGAACGTCGGCAAGTCGTCGCTCCTGCGCAAACTCACCGGCGCCGACGTGCTCGTGGAAAACAAGCTCTTCGCCACGCTCGACACGACCACGCGCAAGATCGCGCTGCCGAACAAGCAGCCGCTGCTGCTCACCGACACGGTCGGCTTCATCCGCAAGCTCCCGCACGAGCTCGTCGAGTCGTTCAACGCCACGCTCGAGGAATCCGCGATGTCCGATTTCCTCATCCACGTGCTCGATGCCTCGCATCCGCGCGTGATGGAATTTTACAACACGACGATGAAGGTGCTCTCCGACCTCGGCGCCGACACGAAGCGGACGCTCGTCGTCTTTAACAAGATGGACAAGGTCGAGGACACCGCCGCGAAGGCCTCGCTGCGCACGCACTTTCCGGACGCCGTTTTCATCTCGGTCCACGACGGCCAGGGCATGGACGAACTGGTGCATCGCATTTCGGATTTCGTCAGCGCCGGCACCGCCCAGGTGGAGCTGCGACTGCCGCTCGATCGCGCTGATCTTCTCGCGCGCCTGCATCGCGAAGGCGCGGTGCATCAGGTGGACTACGAGGAGGAATTCGTGCGCGTCCGCGCCACGCTTTCCGACCGCATCGCCGACGAGCTCTCGAAGTTCAAGGTAAAGCGCAAACCGGCGCCGGCAACGGCTCGATGAGCCTCAATTTCGAGGAACTCGATTTCCGCCCCACGCCGCTCGGCGACGTGAGTCTCCGCCGCCGCCGCATTCCGCTGCTCGGCGATCTCGATATCTTCGAAGTCAAACTCGGCGACGACTTCCTCATGTCGAGTTTGTTCACCGTCGTCGAAGTCGCACTGGCCGATCTTGGCCTCGCGGGGCTCGCATCGGGTGAACTCGACGTGGTGGTCGGCGGCCTGGGCCTCGGCTGCACCGCGCATGCCGCACTCAAAAATCCTGCCGTGCGCTCGCTGATCGTCGTGGATGCGCTGGAGGCCGTGATTGACTGGCACCGTCGCGGCCTCGTCCCGCTCGGAAACGAACTCACTTCCGACCCGCGCTGCCGTTTCGTGAATGGCGATTTCTTCGCGCTCGCCGATAATCCCGTGGAAGGTTTCGATCCCGTGCAGCCGGGCCGCCGCTTCGACGCCGTGCTGCTCGACATTGATCACTCGCCGCAAAATTTGCTGAACGCCGCGCACGCCGCGTTTTATCAACCCGCCGGCCTGCGCTCGCTTGCCGCGCACCTGCGGCCCGGCGGACGCTTCGCGTTGTGGTCCGATGACGCCCCGGACGAAGCCTTTCAAAAAAATCTCGGCACGGTTTTCGCCGAGGTGAAGACACACATCGTGACATTTCACAATCCGCTCCAGGACTGCGAATCCGCGAGCACGGTTTACGTGTGCGCCGTCGCTACGGCGTAAACTCGGCTTCGCCCAATGTCAGGTTCTGCCCCGGCGCGAGCGACCTGATCCAGCGGACCAGGTCGCGATCAAGCGCTCGCAATGCGGCATCGGTTTCCTCATCGAGGGGTTCCGCATTTTTCGCATTGTCGGCATGGGCCGTATGAGCGGCGGGAAGATTTTTCAAATACTCCTCCGGAGCTTCCACGCCGAAGGAATGGTGG
>JBOHXO010000631.1:0-1508 GCA_050737475.1 Chthoniobacterales bacterium | reverse complement strand
GGAACCGTGAGCGTGACAACGTGCTTTGACTCGCGCCGCTTGAGGGCGTAGGCATTTTCGCTCGCATGAAGATCATTGACCGCTACGTCGGCAAAAACGTGTTCGTCACGATGCTCATCGGAGTCATCGTGCTGAGCGTCGTGCTGGTGCTTGGCAACCTGCTCACGCAATTGCTCGACAAGCTGATCAACCAGAACGTTCCGCTCGAGGTCGTGCTGGCGTTCATGGCGGTTGTGCTGCCGTTCTCGCTCACGTTCTCGATTCCGTGGGGCCTGCTCACCGCGCTGCTGCTGGTCTTCGGGCGCATGTCGGCGGACAACGAACTCATCGCGCTGCGCTCGAACGGCGTGAGCATTCCGCGCATCTGCGTGCCGATTTTCGCACTCACGCTCGCGCTCTCGGGAATTTGTTTCTGGATCAATGCCGACGTGGCCCCGAGGGCCGCGAAAAAAATGGCGGAGTCGCTTTTTGACGTCGCCACGAAAAACCCGATCTCGCTTTTCCGCGCGGACGACGTGGTGGATCAAATCCCCGACAAGCGCGTGTATGTCGGCGGCAAGAAGGGCGACACGTTGCTGAACCTCACGATCTTCGACATCAACCAGCGCGACGGCACGCCGTTGAAGGTCATCTACGCCAAGCGCGGCCAGCTCGTGCCCGATCCGAAGAATCAGCGCCTGCTGCTGAAATTCCAGGACGCGCGATTCGAGCAGCGCGACTCCGCGGACCCGCGCGACATTTATAAAATCCAGCACGGCATCGTGATGGGCGACGGCTCGTTTCCGATCCCGCTCGACTCGCTTTACGAGGAGGCGCACAAGGCCAGCCGCCTGGAATCCTACACGCTGCCGGAGCTGAGCGCATTCATCGCGAAGGGGCCGCCGCCGGACATGGACAAGAATGCGAAAAAGGAATTCGACAACCAGAAGCTGCAGGCAAAGGTCGAGATGAACCGCCGCTTCTCCGCGTCGCTGGCGTGCATCGCATTCGCGCTCGTGGCCGTGCCGCTGGGCATCACCACGCATCGCAAGGAAACCTCCGCCGGCTTCGCGCTCAGCCTCGCGATCGCCTTCGCGTATTACTTTTTCATCATCGTCGCGATCACCTTCCGCGGGAACGCGGCCGCCCAGCCGATCCTCCTCATGTGGATCCCGAACCTCATTTTCATCGCGCTCGGGTCGGTGCTGTTTTTCCGGCTCTGCAAGCGGTGAGGAGCGCTATTTGTTGAGAAAAAATCCGCGCTGCTTTTCGCTGATCGTCGCACCGAGTTTTTCGAGCACGAGGAGCATGTCTTCCCAGACTTTTCGCTTCTCGCCGATGGACTGATTCCGCAGCAAATAAGCGGGATGGTAGGTCGGCATCACCGGGATGCCGCGGTAGTCGATCCAGCGGCCGCGCAGTTGATTCATCGGCCGCGTGTCGTGGAGAAGACCCTCGATGGCGGTGGCGCCAAGGGCGACAATGGCCTTCGGTTGGATGAGATCGATCTGCTTTTCGAGCCACGGAAA